>JBBRHI010000168.1:0-6360 GCA_038222995.1 Bacteroidia bacterium
CTAACATAACGGCACCCACTAAATACAACCACATCTTCGCGTCTATTCTTCCGCCCCAAAGCTGCGGGTTTTCAAGCCTTCCTAAATAGAAATCTGCAAAAAATGATTTTTTAACGGAAGGGTTTGGCAATACAATAGCGACCGAAAAAATTAAACCGAATGTAACTGCGCCTGCCAGCCCATACCATCGGTATTCATAAAGCCAATCCCAGTTTAATAGGCCTGTATAGCAAAGCAGGATCCAGCAGACCAAGGTGGCGTTTAAAACGAGCAGCCCGTTAAGCCTGTACTTTAGTTTTTGGTTACTGCCCTGTTTAGTCACATAGCCTGTAACCCAGCGCCCCGGCAAGCCCGCGTTTAATATAAAAATAAAAAGATAGATAAGTACGGGGGATAAAAATCCAACTATTTTTTCCATATAACTGCGATAAATGTTTTATTAAATATATTAAAAAAACTTTATTGCCAATGCTAAAATTATTTATGAATATATACCGGCTTTAAAAGCTTGAGAAATGATTATTTTTATAGAACAAAAACGTCAATACTTTACGATATGAACTTGCGTCACCTACTGATTATAATTTCCGGCTTGATTTATTTTACCGCGACGGCACAGGTAAAAACCTTAAAGACAAGTGTGTACTTTGATAATAATAAATCGACACTTCGTAAGGATGCTAAAAAAACACTAAGTGCATTTTTTGATACGCTTCAAAACATACATCCCACAAAAATAGTGGTTAAGGGTAATACGGATAATTCGGCCGACAGCTTATATAATATGAAGCTTTCGCAACATCGCACAGAGAGTGTGAAAAACTATATTATGGCAAAGGGCTTTAATGAGAAGCTGTTTTCATCCGATTTTTTCGGCGAGAATAAACCTTTGATTGCAAATGAAACAGAAGAAGGCAAGCAAAAAAACCGCCGTGTGGACGTAGTTGTTTATTACAGGCAACCTTTACCTAAAAAAGATTCGGTGATATTGCCTGAAAAACTTCCCGCTAAAAAAGACAGTTGCCGCAAAGATACATTGGTTACACTTCCCGGAGGCACGCAAATCATTATGAATGCCTGCGAATTATTAGACCTTAAAAACTGTATTGAATTTAGAGAAGCAACTTCCGCTAAGAGTATTTTGGCAAACGGCATGGCTTTAATGGATACCGGTGGTATAGCTATTTCAAGTTGCGGAATGCTCAAAGTTTCATTAATGCCGGAATGTAAAAATGAATGTTTTAGAACCCCGATTAAAGTAAGGTTCCCTGTTCCGGCGCAAAATGAATGTGATTACTGCGGTAAAAATGCGCGCGTGTACTTGGTAAATGCAGCAGGTGATTGGAGTCAGCCGAAAGCTAAATCAGAGATCAAACTTATAAAAGTAAAGGGGGTCGAATATTACCAGTTTGAGATGAACTGCCCTAACATTTGGAAGAACTGCGATTGTAAGATCACGGGAAAAAAAGTAAAATTTAAAACGAAGCGCGGATATAAAATCAAATCTGTGACGGTTTCATACGAATGCCCTGTAATAGTTGTAAGTGCAAAACAAAAAAGAAACAAACAGCATGTATTTGAAGCCTCGCTTCCCTGTCCAAGCGGTAAACCGGTGATTAAAGCTGAGGTAGTAGGGCCGGACGGCAGGTTATTGATATTGGAGCCGATGGCTTTAAATGATCTACCTAAAAAAGTATTGTTTCCCCGTTGCGGTAAAGATAAAGATCTACCGAAAGAAAAAGCATTCAGGTTTATTCCTGTTGCAGGGCATACACTTTACAAAAAATATTATATAAAATCAAAATACCTCAAAGTAAAGCCGTAAAACTTCAATGAACGGTATAACAATTTAACCGGCAACCCGGTGATTGCACTTGATAGCATACCCTTGATAAAAGGGGAAATAACAAGTTACAGCTACCATGAAGGAATTTCATGTTTTTTCAAAGCTTATTAAACTATAGTATTCAGGTGTAAAAATACTTCCCATTTCTATGATGCTATTTTAAATGGTGAAGAAGCAATGAAAGCGGTTAAAAAAAATTATATAACTAGTGGAATTACCTGTATTACCGGGTTTATTTTATCACGTTATTTGCTTAAACTAAAAACTATATAAGATGACACAAAAAACAAGAAACATTATCGGTTGGATCCTTACAGGGCTATTAGGCTTATTATTTATAGGCAGCGCTATTATGAAATTAGCGGCGAGCGAAGAAACTTTAAAAGGGGCCGCAGCGTTCGGCATTTCAGAAGGAACCTTTAAACTGTTCGGCATTATAGAAATCATTTCTATTATTTTATTTATTATTCCGCGCACGGGCGTAGCGGGTACTTTATTACTTGCGGCATATATGGGCGGTGCCATTGCCACACATTTTCAACACCAAATGCCGGTATTGCCTAATTTTATCTTTGAGGCACTTATATGGATCACTGCGGCCGTTCGTTTTCCTGAATTAACACAACGGTTAACGGGAAAGAAACAAACTGTTTAAAACGAAGTTAATTTCATAAAAAAACCTCCGCTCATCAGCGGAGGTTTTTTTATTAGTAACCGAATACGTCTTTTAACGTGAGGTACTTAATGGTTCCGTATTTCTCAAGTGTTTTAATATCGAGGTTTTCTTTTTTGCCCAATATTAAAATAGACTCAGGCTTGCTCTTGATTTTGGCATCCTGGAAAGCTTTCACATCTGCAAAAGTCATTGTATTTACTTTATTGTAAATATCTTTCCGGATATCTGTTTTTAAGCCGAATTTTTCTGCGTTTACATAATTAAATAAAATGTCTCCTTTATCAATGCGATCTGTTTTTATATTCTGTAAAATGGCTTCTTTAGCTGCACCGAATGAAATATCGGATTTTGGAACGTTGTTCAATAAGTTAGTCATGCCCGCTAATGCTTCCGGTAATTTATCGGCTTGCGATCCTATATATGAAAAATTGTAAGCCGGTAATTTAGGATCACGCGGGCTTCTGTATGTAGAATAGCAGGAGTAAGCCAATGCCTTCGATTCTCTCAGATCCTGGAATACCACCGAGCTCATGCCGCCGCCAAAGTATTCGTTATACATACTGATGATTGGCGCACTTGCCGCATTAAACATATCACCTTCCGTTAGTATCACAATTTCAGCCTGCTTCATATCATAATCCACTACATAAACGGTGTTGTTAAATTTAAGCGGTGCAAAGTTAACAGGTGCCGGCACCGGTTTTAAAGCGCCCGGAGGCAATATGTGATTTTTATTCAAGGATTCTTTTACATCACCTACCAATTTAGGGCCATAGTATAAAATTTTGTGGTCGTATGTAGTTAACGATTTAATTAAGCTTGCTATTTGTGCCGGCTGCAATTTATTTAATTCTTCTTCCGACAAAATATTAGTTGCAGGGTTAACCGGGCCGTACTTAGCATAGCTCACCATCATTTTTTGTAAAATGGTTCTCTTTTCCTGTTTGGCGTCGCTGCGTTTTTTTAAGATGTCCGAAATTAAATTCTTTAAAGCGTCGTCGTCAATTTTAGGATCGCTTAACAAGCTTTCAAAAAGCTGTGTAGCTTTATCAAAGTTTTCGTTCAATCCTGAAAGGCTTACCCATGTTTCATTCTCAGAGTTAAATACATTAAACGAACAACCCAGTTTATAGAACTCCTGTTGCACCTCGGCAGGTGTCATTTTAGAAGTGCCTAAGTAAGGAATGTAATCGATGGCTACAGGTAACGATTTATCATTGTTGGTTCCCATATCAAATACATAGTACAGGTCGAACAATTGGTTTTCTGTATTTTGATTATAAAGCACGTGAACATTCCCGTTCATGGTTGTTTTTATAATGTCCTTATCATAGTCAATAAATTTAGGTTGTATATCAGAAGGCACAGTAGATAAAATGTTTTTCACGAACGGCGACTGGTCTTCTTTGTTTACTTCCACCGGTGTAATAGAAGGTTTTTCTACTTTTTGAATATTGGTGTCTTCACCAACTCGTTTATACACCACCACATAATTGTTAGCGTTATAATTGGCATTTACAAAATCCACCACCTCTTGTTTAGTAATTTTTGATAAGCGTTCTACGGTATTAACGGCCTGTTGCCATTTGGTGTCATTTACAAATGCATCTACAAATGCAGAAGCACGCGATTGGTTACTTTCCAGCTCTTTTGTTTTTTGTAGTTTCAAATCTGTAATAACCGCGTTCATTAGCCAATCAGGAAACTCCCCTTTCTTAAGGAGTTCTAACTGCGATAATAATAATTGTTCCACGTCTTCCAGTTTCTGTCCTTCTTTAGGCTCACCGAACAAAATGTGCGTGCCGTAATCTTTTAAAATATAAGCATAACCGCCGCTGTTAAGTACCTTTTGTTGTTGGTTAAGGTTTAAGTCTAAGAGGCCTGCTCTGCCGTTACTTAATAATAAATTGATGAGGGTGATCATATCCGCATCTTTTGTGCCGGTGCCTCCAAAACGCCAGGCCATAGCTAAGTTTGCGGCATCAGGCCCTATAATTTCTTTAACTACTTTTTTAGTGATCGGGGTTTCTTTTTCAAACTTGTAAGTTTCTACAGGTTTCGATGGCATAGAGCCGAAATATTTGTCAATTAATTTAATGGTTGCATCCGGGTCAAAATCGCCGCTTAAGCAAATGGCCATGTTATTAGGCACATAGTTAGCATTAAAGTATTTCATAATCTCGCGCATGGAAGGATTTTTCAAATGATCGATCGTACCGATAGTCGTTTGTGTACCGTAAGTGTGGTTTTGGAATAAGCCTGAAAATACGGCTTCCCAAAGCTTACTGTTGTCACTGTCAAGGCCCCTGTTCTTTTCTTCATATACTGCTTCAAGCTCTGTATGGAATAAACGAAGCACCGGTTTACGGTATCTTTCCGCTTCTATTTTTAAAAAGCTTTCTATTTGATTAGCGGGGATATCATTTACATATACTGTCTGATCAAACGAGGTGTAAGCGTTAGTTCCCTGTCCGCCGATACCTGCAAGCATTTTGTCATATTCGTTGGCAATAGCGTACTTCGCCGCCACTCCCGAAATACTGTCAATATCATGATAGATCTTTTTTCTAAGGCCGTCTTCCTTTGTATTACGATATACTTCATACAAATTTTCTATTTTATTGATCTCAGCCGATTCTTTTGCAAAATCTTTTGTCCCAAACTTGTCGGTGCCTTTAAATACCATGTGCTCCAGGTAATGCGCCAAACCCGTGGCGTTTGCCGGATCGTTTTTACTGCCGGCTTTCACGGCAATGTAAGTTTGTATACGCGGCGCATTTTTATACACGGTCATGTATACTTTTAATCCGTTTTTCAAGGTGTAAATCCTTGCTTTAAAAGGATCATTAAGAGCATATTCAAAGTTTAAAGAAGGTACGGCCTTTGCATCATTTACCGTGCCCTGTTTTTTAGCACCGGGCTTTTTTGTTTGTGCAAATGTGCTTGCCGATATAATAACCAACGCGGCAGGTAATAGAGCTTTTAAATAATTCATAAAGTATATATTAAAAAATAGTGATGTTAAGGTAAAGAATAAATATTAAAAATACTTGAACAAATATTATTTAAAATCAAGGCCATCCTGGTTGCCTTCCTGTCCGCCCATTCCTTTCATTTGTTTTCCGCGTTTAAAGATGGAGGCATCCATTTTACCGAATAAATAAGTAACAGTAAATCGGAAATAACGCGCCTCTCTTCTTCTCGACAGATCCTGAATGTAATAAGGCGTTTCATAATGCGTGCCCATCCGGCGCGTATTAAACACGTCGCTCAGGGTTGCATTAAACACCCATTTGGTGCCGATCATTTTATTTAAAGAAATATCCATAGAATAAATTTGGTTAGCTACCCCCAGCAATAATATTTTAGGAGATTCGTAATTGCCGTTCAATTGTAAGGTAAACTGCTTTGGAAATTTGTAAGAGATGGTAGTTTTAGCATTGTAGGCATAACCTTCTGCTTTCACGGTCGGCTGATCGGGCGTTACAATTCCTTTTATATAAATATAATAGATGTTAGCGTTAATGGTCCAGTCGAGGTTTTTAAAGAAATTGTATTTAAAGGTGTTTTCCAGGCCGTATCTTATACTGTTGTCCCCATTAATGCTGGTGTTAACCAATACTGTAGGATCAGCCTGCGACGGGTAAGCCACATCGGTAATAGGCTGTTCTTCGTAACGGAAATACCCGGAGGAGAGAAAGCTTCCTTTCGAAAATATTTTGTTATAATTAACTTCCGCAATATTTTTAAATTCGGGCTTCAACTGAGGGTTTCCGATGCGGTAGTTTTGTTTATCGGCAAACATTACAAACGGCATTAACTGGAAAAAGTTAGGGCG
>JBBRHI010000169.1:0-6325 GCA_038222995.1 Bacteroidia bacterium
TAAGAAAAAATGGAGAGATCATCGGTACATTTAACTTATATGCTGCAGAAGTAGATTTCTTTAATAAAACAGAAATTAAATTGTTAGAAGAGGCTGTAAGTGATATTTCATTTGCCCTAAATGTGTTTGAAAAAGAAAGACTCAGATTAGAAGCTGATGATAAGCTGAAAGAAAGTGAATTACGCTTAAAGCAAGCGCAAAAAATTTCACATTTAGGGAGCTGGGAAATTAATTTTCATACAGGCGTTGCCTTGTGGTCTGAAGAAGCGCTTAAAATTTACGGGCTTCAACCCGACGATAAAGAGCAAACCTATGCCTCATGGCTCTCCTTTATTCATCCCGAAGATTTAGAATATGTAAAGAAACTTACAAAAGAAGCGGAATCTACTTTAAGTAATGCTTCATTTTTTCACCGCATTATTAAAAAAGACGGGACCGTAAGGCATATACATGCACAAATGGAGTTCAATTTTAACAGTGATGGAAAAGCAGTCGGTTTAAATGGAGTGGCCCACGATGTAACGGAAATAAAAGCAGCTGAACAGAAACTGCAGGAAAGCGAAACTTTTAATAAAGGCGTACTTTCTTCACTTAGTGCGCATATAGCCGTTATTGACCAAAACGGTATTTTAGTAGCGGTTAACAAAGCCTGGAATGATTACGGAAAAGAAAATGGCAGCGTATCTTTTGAACATACTTCAGAAGGCAGTAATTATTTTAACGTTTGCGAAAAAGCAATGGCCGCCGGAGATAATTTTGCCGGCGAGGTTTTAAAAGGAATTAAGTCCATATTCGAAAATAAAATCCCCTTTTTTGAATGTGAATATCCCTGTCATTCTCCTAATCAAAAACGTTGGTTTACACTCACTGCAAAGAATTTTGGAACTGACGGATCTAAAATTGTTATATCACACCAAGATATTAGCGAGCGGAAAGAAATGGAATTGGTTCTTTCAAGATCCCAGTCTAATTTAAAAGCTATTATAGAAAATACCGATGCAAGCATTTATTCTTTAGATACAAATTTCAGGTACATTACTTTTAATACGATTCTTAAAGATTCCATTCAAAAGAGTTATGGATTAACCATAAAGCCGGGCGATTTAGTGTTTGGTTTTCTTGAAAAGTTAAATCCGACAGAAGCAAGAGAATGGGAAAAAAGGTATACAGAAGCTTTGAAAGGAAACTCCTTAAAATTTGAAAAAGAATTTACAGGTGAAAATTTTCGAAGTTGTGTCAGTTTTTCAATCAGTCCAATTTTCACAAATAACAAGGTTACGGGACTTTCCTGTTTTGCAAAAGACGTAACGAAACAAAAAATTGCCAAGCAAAAACTGATAAATTCAGAAAAACATATCCGTAACTTTGCCAATCATTTAAATAAGATCCAGGAAGAAGAAAGGGCACATCTTGCAAGGGAAATTCACGATGAGCTGGGACAACAACTGATCGGGATCAAGATTGGCATTTCTGCCCTGGAAAGTAAAAATAACGGCACTGTAAAAGACCTATTAAAAGATGTAGAAAACACCATTCAAACGGTAAGGAAAATTGCCACGGAGCTAAGACCCGGGATTTTGGATTCCCTTGGGCTTATCCCGTCTATAGAATGGCTGGTAAAAGCATTTGAGAAGAAAACCCGGATCAAATGCAATATCTTTTTAGATGTAGAAGAACAGTGGTTTGAAAAAGACGTTTCTACCTGTTTTTTTAGGATCAGCCAGGAAGCACTTACAAACATCACAAAACATGCGGAGGCTAATGAAGTTATTGTGGAGATGAATTATTTAAATGATATATTGATACTTGAAATAACAGACAATGGTAAAGGAATGACGAATGAAAGATTAGAAAACCCGTTTTCGGTAGGATTATTAGGCATGAGAGAACGGGCGAGAATAATTGGCGGTGATTTAAAGATCACCAGTAAACAAAATGAAGGAACCAGTGTCATTCTATCCGTTAAAATTAAACCGTAATGAAAAAATTTTTAGTTGCAGATGATCATTCTGTTATACGAAACGGTGTAAAACTGATCTTATCCAATGAATTCGGCGAATTTGAATTTGGTGAAGCAGTAAATGGCATTGAAGTTTTGAAAAAGATAAAAGAAAAAGACTGGGACCTTTTGATATTAGATATGGATATGCCGGGCAGAAATGGACTGGAAGTACTTAAACAACTGAAAGACGAAAGATGTGCGGTGCCTGTGCTGATGTTTAGTATGCACCCCGAAGAGCAAATTGCAGTGAGGGCTTTAAAAGGCGGCGCATTCGGTTACCTTTCAAAAAATACCGTAGATTCTGAATTAATAAACGCGGTTAACCTTATTTTATCAGGAAAAAAATACATTACACACACTACAGCCGAACTGCTGGCAGAACAATTAGAAAATCCTCATAACAAAGATCCTCATCAACTTTTGTCTGATAGAGAATACCAAACCTTACTTCTTTTTGCAAAAGGAAAAACCGTTTCACAAATAGCCGAAGAACTTTCTTTGAGTATTGCTACCATAAGTACTTTCAGAGCACGAATCCTTGAAAAAATGAACATGAAAACAACTGCCCAATTGGTTACTTATGCCGTGAAGAATAACCTAACTTAATTCATTCTAAAAAGTATGTCTCTAAATATAAAACGAGTTTATTGATTTTAAGCAGTTTACGCGTTGCCCTAGGGTTAGACATTTATTGAGCGCCTGCTCCGCCATTGAACGCGCAATTTGTTGCAAACAACACAACAACGGTTTCATAACTGCAGTGTAGCTTTTGCCTCCATTCCGATTGATCGTAAATTTAAGGAGTTCTAAAGGTGTTCAAATTAAAGGGAATGACAGTATGGCATTTAAATCATAGCATATACATACAATTACAAAATGAACTAGTATGATAAACGGATAAAAAATACATAAGGTTATTTGACAGCCTTCCAAAGGTTTCTTAATATAGGCCTTGTATTCGCATTCCGATATGAGCTCCGAAGTTGTCGCTTTCCAGAAATTTAATTTACGTTTGTACAATTGAAGGCGGAACACATCGAAAGAGCATCTTAAAAGTGAATAGACTGCGAAATAAAGGGTAAGGGAATAAGATAAAATATCGCCCAACAGAGATTTATTAATAATATGTTCCCGCACATTTACATTTATGATAATACTTGCTATTAACGCAGCAATTAATATATGTGTTGAAAGCAAATTCAGTGAGGTTTTTGTGATTTTTAAATAACCGTCTGAATGTGTTTTTATGCCTGCTAGATATGTTTCCCTTTCTGCTGTTAGGATTTTAGTGGGAGAGTTCATTGCGATAATTTAAATGATGAATATTTATTTCTTAAAACCGGTATGTATGAGCCCGGATTAACAGTTTTAAACCTGTTAATCCGGAGCCTGTTAGTTTATTATTTTTATAATTTTATGGGCCCGATTAACAAACCATTATATACCATTCCTTTAACTTAAGTGCTTTGTAAAGAGTGGATGCCAATCGTTTCCTTTTAATCTAAAAGGGCTATTTTTTGCCCTAATTCTGCAGCTTCTTTTGATTCCGCAATTCTGTCTTTAATAAATGTTGTGTAGTTAATATTACTTTCAAAAGCATCTGTTAGTTTATTATAATGTATAAGTGCTACCGGGAAATCAAGATAGTAATCGTCCATTTTCATTTCTTTTAAAAGTATAACTTCAAATTGGTAAATAAAAAGTGGCGCGGTGGCAACATCAGCAGGAAGATCTGTGTAAAAACCAACGCTGCGTTTTATATATCCCGGTTTTGAAACTTCAATAGTGTAATATTGATTAGACTCTAATGTGAAATTGAAATTATGATCGTGGTATTTCACAGAGGTAACTTCAATAAGTTCCATTTCTTCATTTTGTTTAAATAGCTTAACATAAGCGCCATCCATAGCAATATCATCTTCGCCTATTACCAGGCCGTTTACTACAAGACATTCTATAGATTTTGTTGTATCCTTATTAAATGAAGCATTTGCATTACTGTATAACGGTAGAAGTATAACTACCAGAAATAATTTTTTAAAAGTTGATTTCATTGTCTATGGATTTAAGTGTTAATATTATGATACAAATTTAAATACAGAGAAGTTGCATTTAAATAGTAGAAAACTGAATTATAGTGTCATAAAAACAATGACAAAATACAGATACGCCCATTTAGCGCGGCAACGGATAAACTGCCGGTTCTTAGCTGAACAGGCTTTTTTTAAAGGATACAGGCGCACAAAGCGCTTTCCGCGTAATTGAATACAGAAGACGGAACCAGTGAATTATACAAATCGTTTCATTTATCATGTAACACGTTTCTTTTAAAAGCGATCACCTTTACAGAGTTGTGGAAACGTATTCATAACCTAAACTCACTAATCATGAAATCAAACGAAGAATTACAAAAAGACGTTCAGGATGCCATTAAATGGGAACCGTTATTGAACGCTGCAGAAATTGGTGTTACAGCTAAAGATGGTGTTATTACATTAACAGGCGTTGTGAATAGTTTCGCTAAAAAATCAGAAGCTGAAATGGCCGCTAAAAATATAGCAGGAGTTAAAGCAGTAGTTGAAAAAATTGAACTGAAATTTGGTACTGACTGGACCAAAAAAGATGACAATGAAATTGCTACAGAAGTATTAAATGCCATTAAATGGAATTGGGAAGTACCTAACAACAAAATAAAAGTAAAAGTTGAAAAAGGCTGGATCACTTTAGAAGGGGAATTGAACTGGAACTTTCAAAAAGACGCTGCTAAAGATGCCGTGAAAAATTTGTTGGGTGTAACCGGTGTTTCTAATAACATCACTATTAAATCGGAATCGCACGATGCAGTTGAGAAAAAAGCGGTAGAAGATGCCTTAGCACGCAATTGGTCAATAAACGACAGAAACATCCATGTGAAAGCTGACGGCACAAAAGTTACGCTTACAGGTACTGTTACGTCATGGTACCAGAAAGATGAAGCCGGAAGAATTGCCTGGAACGCGCCCGGTGTTTGGACGGTTGATAATGAATTAGAAGTTGAATATGAATATTCGCTCATTGATTAAATCCGGAGGCCGGAAGAATCCTTCCGGCTTTTTTTATAATTACAACATACTATAACATACAACTATGAAAACAAACATTGGAATCACCGAAAAACATTTGCTGAAAAGCAGTGATCTATTAACCATCATTTTAGCAGATGAAATGACCCTGTACATAAAAACGAGAAAATTTCATTGGAACGTATCCGGTGAGAGCTTTATGGAACTTCACAAATTATTTCAAAGTCAGTACACGGAGCTTGAAGAATCCATTGATCAGGTAGCAGAGCGTATCGGCAAATTAGGCGAGAAAACTATCGGCACCATGGAGGAGTTTTTAAAGCATACTTCCATTAAAGAACATGCCGGTAAATACGCTTCGTCAAAAGAGATGATTAAGGAATTACATGCAGATCACCAAACCATCATTATAAAATTACGTAAGGATGTTGAGGTATGTACCGAAAAAAATAAAGATGCCGGTACAGCTGATTTCTTAACCGGCTTAATGGAGCAACACGAAACGATAGCCTGGATACTAGGCAGATACTTAAATTAAATTACGGACAATGACCTACTCTATCCAACTGCTTTGGCTCTTTATCATTGCCATACCTATTGCCTGTATTGCATGGACGGTAACAAAGGAAGAGGTTTTCAGGGAACCCAGAGACTATTGCACAAGACAATCCATTAAAGGCAAAACATTACTGAAAAGAAAGTTCTTTTATCTTTTTACCTGTGAGTATTGCTTTAGCCATTATGTAACAGCTTTATTTCTTTTTATGACAAGCTATAAATTACTGATAGACGACTGGAGAGGCTATATAATAGCAGGTTTCTCCTTAGTATGGATTGCAAATATGTATATGAGCCTGTTAGGGTTGCTGAGACAGGATATAAAAAAAGAGAAAGCGGAAATTACAGCTATGGAAAACAATAATTCATCTCAACAATCAAACTATAAATAACACACAAAACACATACACATGAAACTATTAATGGTATTAACATCCCACAGTGCATTAGGTAATACGGATGACAAAACAGGCTTTTGGATAGAAGAATTTACAACACCCTATTATATTTTGGCAGATGCAGGAGCCGAGATAACCATCGCTTCTCCGGCCGGCGGTCAGCCACCGGTTGATCCTAAAAGCGAATTACCGGATGCTCAAACCCCTTCAACAGAACGATTTTATAAAGACAACGTTTTGATTGATAAAGTAGCCTATTCTTTTAAATTAAGTGATATGAAACAACAGGATTTTGATGCGGTGTT
>JBBRHI010000170.1:0-6311 GCA_038222995.1 Bacteroidia bacterium
TGAGTCACCGGCAAATTCTTCGGGCTTGCCCATACTGTCCATTACATAATCCACGTCGCTCATTAAAACTACTTGCTTTACGGCACTGGTTTTGCTCTGTAACATTTCGGCAATACGTGCTTCAATGTCGCTCATAATTTCATTACCGCCGTCGGCATTACTAAAATACCCTTTAATGGTAAATAAATACTTGCTCAATTTATCATAAGCATCTTCTTCAATATGAAAAATGATGCCGCTTATATTTATGGTTACTGTCTTATTCATAATCTTTTTAGTTTATTTAATAATTGGTTTAACTTTTTTGTTGTATCGTTTTGTTAACGGCATCTACCAGCTCTATCCACGATAATTGTAATTCTTTTAAATACGTTGCCCCTATTTCGGTAAGCATATAATACTTGCGCGGTGGTCCTGAGGTGCTTTCTTCCCAGCGGTACGTAAGTAAGCCGGTATTTTTTAACCTGGTTAAAAGCGGGTAAAGTGTTCCTTCAACTACTACTAACTTTGTTTCTTTTAAGGTCTCAATAATTTCGGTCGGATAAGCGTCGCCCTGAGAGAGAATAGAAAGTATGCAGAGTTCCAGAACACCCTTGCGCATTTGTGCTTTTGTGTTCTCTGAATTTACCATGTGTTATATTGTTTTAAAGTTAAACTGAATGCTGTACGCATTATTTGCTTTTAATTGTTTTAATGTAAGTTTTAAAAATTGTTTTTCGATTGATCTTTTTAAATCAACATTCGTTGTATTGGCTATTACCAGGTTAACACTGCCGTTTTCATTTACCGTAAATACTACATTTACTTTTTCCTCATGTGCCGTGTAAATAGTAAAGTTCGGAAACTTAATGTGCTCTTTAATAATTTTAGCCGCGTCGCCTTCGGTTGTTAACGGGGTCTCTCCAGCTCTGGCAACTGTTGAAATACAGATCAGTAAACCGGATGCTATGAGCATAAAGGATCTTTTCGAAAATAAGCCTGCCGGACTCTTTGTATGTTTATAAATGTGTTTCATGTCTTTTTAGTTTTTTAGTATAATTAATTTTTGTTCGATTCATTTATCAGGCGCCATTGTCTTCTTCGGATCGCGATTCCGTTAAATCCTTTTTTGCTTATTGTTGTACACCTGCAGCGTGTTATAACAATTAAATTACCGGTACTATGCTTTAGTTATTATTATGTGAAGCAAAGATACATTATTTATTTAGTACCATGCAACACATAGTACTAATAAATTACTTAATTAATTGATTATCAGGTTTAATATTTTTAGGTAAAGAATTAAAAAGACGGTATATTTACATTTTCTTATTTAAATATGCATAGCTGGGCAGGTGATTTTTCTAATTTAGTATCCATTAACGGGTTAATTTCTTTATTAACGCTTACTGTTTTAGAAATTGTATTGGGAATTGACAATATTATTTTTATTTCACTGGCCGTAAACAAGCTTCCAAGGTCAAAACAAAAGCGTGCCAGAACCATAGGCCTTTTACTGGCATTGTTGGTGCGTACTATTTTATTATTTTGTATTGGGTTTATTGCAGGCTTAAAACATCCACTTTTTCACCTTGGTGCTTACGGTATATCAGGTAAAGCAATTATTCTGTTAGGCGGCGGATTGTTTTTACTCATAAAAACATGGCAGGAAATAAAAGACAAAATGTATAACGATGAGGATGAAATTGGCGCAGTTGTCAATAACAAAAAGAATAGTTTCAACGCTGTTATTCTACAGATCATCATTATTGATTTTGTATTTTCATTTGATAGTATTTTAGCAGCGGTAGGCCTTTCAGGCATTATTTTAGTAATGGTTGCGGCCGTAATCATTTCAATGGTATTAATGATATTGTTTTCAGGGAAAGTAGCGGATTTTATTAATAAAAACCCGGGAATTAAAACAATAGCCCTGGTGTTTTTATTGGTAATAGGCGGTATGTTGGTAGCAGAGGCCTGTATAGATTGCTATAACACAACTTTACCCGAAGAAAAACACCTTGAACTAAATAAAAATTATGCCTACCTGGCCCTTGCTTTTGCAGTGGTTGTAGAGTTATTTAACATTAAGGAACGTAAAATAAAACGATCGCAAGATTTTACACAAAACCAATAGCACCGGCAACCCGCCGGTACCATAAATTATTTAGGGATTTGTTGTTTGTGTTTTATTTTTTGTACTTTTTGAATCTTCCGTTTTTTTAGGTTCGGTAGTAGTACTTTGGGTAGGAGCGGTTTCCATTTGCGATTTTTTCACAGTAATGCCGCGGCCTTTGGTAGAAGAAACACCTTTTTCGGAAATTGATTTCTCGCTCGAAGGAGGTGTTTTAGTTCCTTTATTTTCTTTAACCGGCTCCTGTGCATTTATTACAAAAGGGGAAGCAAATAATATAAAAGCGATAATATTTTTCATAACTACGTGTATTAATAATTTAAAACAAATTTAATAAAATAAATTAATAATACTACGGGTACTGGTTTGCCCCGGCATCAATAGAGCCTGTTCTTGCAGCGCCTTTTAAGTCAGCATCCAAAAAACCGGGGTTAATTAACAGTAAAGCCGGATCGCCTATTCCACGTGCCTTAGAGCCGGCGTTTAATCTAAAATCGTAGTTAGAAACGCTTTTAAAATCAGAAGCCTGATTAAATACATTATTTACGGAAACGGTACTGGTTATAACGGCTGTTTTCAGTAAGCAGTTTTTAAAGCTGTAGTTTAATGGCCTGCCGGGTTTAAAATCTGTTTCTAATTCATTGCCCAGGCTTCCGTCAATAATCGAATTAAAAAAATTAGCGCTGTCTAAGTTAAAAACAGTAGTACCGTCATTATTATCAATGTGAACACAAGGCTGGGTTCCCCTCCCGCCGGCCTTATCGAAATAATTAGCAAACGTGGTATGTATAAAGGTATATTTACCGCCAAGGGTTAAAGCGGCACAATATTCCTTACAATTGCTTATGACATTGTTTGCTCCCCAAATATTATAAGCCACCGCATATAAGCCCCATTTAGAACAATTTTTTATGGCTGTATTAGTTAACCGTAATCTGCCGGGCTGTGTTATATCAACAATTACTTCGGCCTGTAAACCTATATACCCATTTTTAATAATGGCATAATTTATATAATTATCCATGTGCCCCTCATTGATCCAGATCCTATCCCACTGCCCGGGAGCATCCGAATACTCTTCTTCCCTTCTGTCTCCCTGAAAAATCACTTCATTACCGTAAACACCATTCACCTGCAAGGTTCCAAACCTGTACACCCACAAGCCTGCATTTTGATGCAGGTATACTTTTACGCCTTGGTTAATAATTAATTTTTGAGTGGAATCAACCACCAGCCAACCGTATATTACATGCGGCTTATCATTATTCCATGTAACAGTGGTATTAGTTGCTGCCCCGGCAACCGTTGAATAAGGCAAATAGCCGGTTTTGTATTGAATGGCTTTGTCAGGAAAATGATAATAAGCGTCCTGCCCCCATGCTTCAAGAGCCAGTGTTTGCTGATTACCGTTTACCTCGCAAATAATTTTGTCCTGTATTATTAAAGGTGAATTTTGATTTGTAGGGTTTACATTTACCTGGATAAAAATATAAATACTATCGTGGGCCAAGATTTCCACATCATGCACTTCTTTGCCTTTAACGCCGTCTACATTTAAAATAAAGTTGGAATTAGTGCCTTGCTCAAGCCGTACGGTAGAAATATTAATTTTTTGACTGTTTTTATTAACCACCCTTATACTACGGGTGGTAGACCCGATTGTTGTAAAAACAGTGTCAAATAAAACAGAATCCTGGGAAAAAGATATTTTTGCGGAAGGATCGGTGAGTGTTTTATCCTTCTTGCAAGATATAAAACACACTGATAAACAGCTAAATAGTAAAAAAAGGCCTCTTATTCGCATGAATCACAAATTTATACTTTTAATAACGAATTAAAGGAAATTATATTGTTTTTTAGTAATTAATACTTGGAATATATAAAATTTTACTATCTTTGCGTTCCAAAATTTTTTGAAATAAATAATTGATTATAACATGAAAGCAGAAATTCATCCTGAAAATTACAGATTAGTTGTATTTAAAGATATGTCTAACGGTTACTCTTTTTTAACTAAATCTTGTTCAGATACTAAAGATACGATTGTATTTGAAGATGGTGTTGAATACCCATTGGTAAAATTAGATATCTCTATGACGTCTCATCCTTTTTATACAGGAAAACAAATGTTGGTAGATACAGCAGGACGTATTGATAAATTTAAATCACGTTACTCTAAAAAAGCGTAATAGTTACATTAATAGTAATAAGATCCATCTTCTTTTAAAGTTGATGGATTTTTTTATTTTATATTTTAGCTTCCATGAAATTTGTTTTTCTATATACTGAAATTGCCGAGTACTTTTTAGCATGTTGCAACCTATTAGCTGAGCATGGCGAGGTACATATTATTCGATGGCCGGTCAATAAGGAAGCACCTTTTAAATTCGAGATCAATCCAAAACTAAAATTATATTCTAAATCGGATTACACTTTACAACAACTTACTCAATTAGTTGAGTCTATAAAGCCTAACGTTATTGTTTGCAGCGGCTGGATCGATAAGGATTATTTAAAGATCAGTAAATCTTATTTCAAAAAAATCCCGACTGTAATGACCTGTGATACACACTGGACAGGCTCTTTAAAGCAACGACTGGCAATGATCATTAGCAGGGTTACTCTATTAAATATATTTTCTCATGCCTGGGTTCCCGGAGATATACAAAAAAAATATGTTTTAAATTTAGGCTTTAAAGCTGCAACCATTTATACAGGCTTTTACAGCTGTGATCTCAATTATTTTAATTCAATATACGAAGCTCAGAAAGGGCAAAAGAAAATTCTTTTCCCTAAACGTTTTTTATATGTTGGCCGGTATTACGAATTTAAAGGAATTAAAGAATTATGGCAGGCGTTTATTGAGCTGCAACAAGAACAGCCTAATGAATGGGAGTTGTGGTGCCTTGGCGCAGGTGATATTGAACCTGTTGCTCATCCTAACATAAAACACTTTGGTTTTGTGCAACCGAAAGATTTGGCAAATTATACGTTACAAACAGGTGTATTTATTTTACCGAGCCGCTTTGAGCCTTGGGGCGTTGTAGTGCATGAGTTTGCTGCTTCAGGTTTCCCGCTATTGTTAAGCGATAAGGTAGGCGCTAAAGATGCTTTTTTAAAAGAAAAAGAAAACGGTTTTGTTTTTATTTCAGGCGATATAAACGGCATAAAAGAGTCGATGAAAAAAATAATTTCTCTTTCCGACACTGAACTGCAGCACATGGGTAATGTATCAAACCGTCTCTCAAAAACAATTTCCCCGGCTAAGTGGGTGGACACTTTATTGGCTGTAAGCAGGAACCGGTTTTAAAAACACCCTACTCTATTTACTTTTATAATCTATTGTAAAATTTATACCTTTACGGTATTATGCTTGATGCTCACTGTATATATAACGGCCATTTAATAAGTTTATATGAGCCTGCTTTGAGCTTTAACAACAGGGCTTTCAGGTATGGCGATTCGCTGTTTGAAAGTATGCGAATGTGCAATGGTAAAGTGATGTTTTTACCCGATCATGTAAAACGGATAAAGCTTGGCATGACAACTCTTCGCATGAATGTGCCCGCCGAGTTTACATCGGCCAACATTGAGCATTTAATCATAGAGCTTGCTCAAAAAAATAAGTTACCTCCGGATGCGCGTCTTCGTTTAACTATTTTCAGAAATGAAGGCGGACATTATACGCCCGTTACGAATGATATTTCTTTTTTAATTGAAAGTGAATTTATTGAGGACGTAGGATATACGCTTAATCAGAAAGGATTGTGGGTAGATGTATATGCTGAAATAAGAAAACCGGTTAATAAAATTTCAAACATAAAAACAGGCAGCGCTCTTTTGTATGTGATGGCAGGCTTAACAAAAACATCTTTGCGTTTAGATGAGTGTTTATTGATAAATGATGCGGGAAATATTATAGAATCGATCAGTTCAAATATTTTTGCGGTTAAAAATGGAGTCCTTTATACATCCCCTGTTACAGAGGGTTGTGTGGATGGCGTCATGAGAAAACAAATTATTGAGTTTGCCAAACAACATAAAATCCTTGTGTTTGAACAGCCGCTTACAGTGCATACCCTAACCAACAGTGACGAGTTGTTTTTAACTAATGCCGTAAAGGGAATACAATGGGTAGGACAATTTAAAAATAAATTTTACACAAACCGTACTGCCGTGTTTTTTACGGAAAAATTAA
>JBBRHI010000171.1:0-6289 GCA_038222995.1 Bacteroidia bacterium
GTAAAGGTTGGAGCATCCGGGAACGGGTTAATAGATATAGAGGTTGTGCTGCTGCAACCAAAACTGTCTACCACCATTATCGTATAATTATTGCCGGGGGTTAAGCCGTTGGCAAGGTCACTGTTAGATGCCGTCGGGTTCCAGCTGTATGTAAAAGGTCCTGTTCCGCCGGTTACCGATACCTGTCCCGAACCTGTTGCATTGGCACAGGTAGGTTGTATGGCAACTGCACTGGCCGTAGGGCTTTGAGACACGTGCAAGATCATATATTTTACAATAGGCCCGTAACAATTTCCTTGAGGATTCATTGTTAAGGTATAAGTGCCGGGTGTTGATGCCAATACAGTTTGAGTGGTAACGCCGCTCACACCGCTACCCGAAGGCCCATCCCAGGTATAAGGATTTAAGCCGGTTGGAGCACCGATGGTAGCATTTATAGATCCGCAGGTTGATATATCAATCGGTGTTTGTGAAGTTGCATCAAAAATAGTAGTTGTAACACCGTTATTTAAATTTACTTCTAAAGGATTACATCGGCAATCAAAATAACCGTAACCGTAATGCCCGCCTTGGTTACAGTCGCCAACGGTGATCTGTATGGTAATATTACTTCCGATGTAAGGAGATAGGTCAATTGTTTTTACTTCCCATGCGTGGTAGTAAGGAGCTGTAGAACTTGCACCTGTTGGTGTCCAGCCTGCCGTAACTGAAGTAGCTTGTGAACAAAGAGAACTCGGCGCTACGATCACAATCTGAGGGCAAGCTAAAATATTTCCGGCACTGTCTAATACGGTTACATTAATATACGGCTGATCTGTACAGGCATGGCCGGCAGCTTCCAAAACGCCTGCATAAGCAAACTGGAAAATAGCGTTTGAAGAAGTTACACCGAATGTTTGAGAGATGCGCTCTACTGAATAGTTAGCGGTAGCATCATTTAACTTGGCAATTTTAGTGCCTCCAAAAGGAGATGCCAGGGGCAATAAGGCACCTGCAACAGGATCATTACCGGAGGAATTTACAATGGTTGAAACCATACCCGTTGTAAGTGGGCAGCAACCCGCCATGGTTTGAGAGTTAGTATTTGAACCCCGCGTTAAGGTCCATCCGGCATAAGAACCGGCTTCAAAATCAACATTTGAACAGCCGGGTTGTACAGAAGCAGTTGACACAGGCGTCCAAACAATATTTCCGATGTATGATCCCTGCATACTGTATTTCTCTATTATAAAATTTCTTTTTGCTTTGTACATATACGATTTATATTCCTGCCCAAAGCAGTTATTCTGTATAGCCCCTGCATTAGCAGTCTGTTCGTCAAATCCGTTTAAAGAATCCTGAGTAAAAATATAATTAATCGGTATTTGTGCTTTTACGGTTATTGATAAAAACACGCATAAAGCTAAAATAAAAGTGGACAAACCGTTTTTCATGATCATTGTTTTAAAAGTAGTTAGCTAATTTACTTAATTTGTTTAAAAAAATACGGCTAAAAAGGGCGTAATTTAGTTAAAACGCGGTATTTATGAGTAAGAGTCGCATTTAAGCGAGCTATTTTTGCCCATTATTAGTTAAAAATCAGATAAGTTCAAAAAAACTACAAAAAACAGAGGTTAATAAATAACAATTTTACGGTTTAAGCCCACACTTTTGTGCCTTCACTGCAATTTTTACAGATATCTATTTCTTCTCTGGATCTTAAAACAGATTGTCTGAAATTCTGATATTTAAAGGAGTTCCACAATTCTTTGAACGATTGCGTTTTCAGATCTCCTAATTGGTGTTTAGCGTCTTTATCAAAACAGCAAGGCACTACAACCCCGTCCCATGTTACTACGCAGCTGCTCCACATACGCCAGCACTGGTTAAGTAATTTGCTTTTAATGCGGTACGTTCCGTCGGCTCTTTTTTTATAACGGCTGTAAGTTTCATTAACGGGGATTAACGGGTTGCCGTTTTCAAAATCATATACCTGTGCCGTTTTAAAAACAACTTCGTCAATACCCAGCTCATTAGCCAGTTTTTGCACATCATCCAACTGATGTTCGTTCGGCTTTACTACCAAAAACTGAAATACAAGATGCGGCGTGTTGCTTTTTAATTCTTTTTTAGCGGCAACAATATGCTTGGTACCGTCAATCACTTTTTGCAGAGTACCGCCTATCCTATACTGTTCATAGGTTTCCTGCGTGGTACCGTCAATAGAAATAATTAAACGATCCAATTTACTTTCAACTGTTTTTTTTGCCTGTTCTTTGTTTAAGTAATGAGCATTGGTTGATGTGGACGTGTATATTCCTTTATCGGAAGCATACTTTACCATCTCTAAAAAATTAGGGTTAAGGTAAGGCTCTCCCTGGAAATAAAAGGTTAAGTAAATTAATTCTTTATAAACAGAATCAATGGTCTTTTTAAAAAAAGAAGGCTCGAGCATTCCTATGGGTCTTGTAAATTGACGAAGGCCGCTGGGGCATTCCGGGCAGCGTAAATTACAACTTGTAGTAGGCTCAATTGCCATACTGATAGGGGACCCTACGACAGATGATGTTTTAAATGTTTTAGAAACATGATAGCTGATCCATACCCTAAAAGCATTGCTTAATTTTTTAAACGTGAGTTTTTTTGCTAATTGTATGTTGTTGTTAAAAGACACTATTCAAAGATAAAGATTATAATGCAAAGCCTGTCACTATTCTACGATGCTTTGTGTTCAAATGCCGGTTCTTTTTTATTAAATTTACGGCTCATTACACTTCTTATGGCCAATTACATAAACACCTTAGAGTTTGCAAAACAACTTGATAAAAATGATCCGTTAAACGCCTGCCGAAATAAATTTTACATACCGCAACACAATGGTATGGATATGGTTTATTTTACCGGGAACTCTTTGGGCCTGCAGCCAAAAACCACTAAGGAATATTTGCAGCAGGAGCTTAATGATTGGGCTGCATACGGGGTAGAAGGACATTTCCTGGCAAAAAACCCTTGGGTATCATATCATGAATTGTTAACGGGTAAAACCGCTAAGCTGGTTGGTGCCTTGCCTTCGGAAGTGGTAATGATGAACCAACTAACCGTAAACTTGCATTTATTATTAGTGTCTTTTTACAGGCCAACCAAGCAACGTTATAAAATTTTATGTGAAGCAAAAGCGTTCCCGAGCGATCAGTATGCCTTACAATCGCAGGTTAAATTTCACGGGTATAAGCCCGAAGATGCTATTATTGAAGTAGCACCTCGTATGGGTGAATATGAAATAAAGCATGAGGATATTTACAAAGCTATGGAAGAACACAAAGATTCCCTTGCATTGGTAATGATAGGCGGTGTAAATTATTTTACGGGACAGGTGTTTGATATGAAAGCTATTACGGAAGCCGGCCATAAAGCAGGTGCTGTTGTTGGTTTCGACTTAGCGCATGCTGCCGGAAATTTAGAATTAGAACTGCATAAATGGGACGTTGATTTTGCGGCATGGTGCAGCTACAAATATTTAAACGCAGGCCCCGGAAGCGTTGCCGGTGCCTTTGTGCACGAAAGGCATCATAAAAACACGGAGCTTCCGTTATTTGCCGGTTGGTGGGGACATGATAAGACAGAGCGTTTTAAAATGGATCATGACTTTAAGCCTATTGAAACTGTTGAACGCTGGCAGCTGAGTAATGCGCCTATTTTATCAATGGCAGCCTACAAAGCATCGCTCGATATGTTTGATGAGGTGGGCATGGAAAAGCTGAATAAAAAAAGTAAAGAGCTTACAGCCTATTTAGAATTTGTGGTGGAAGAAATAAACAAGAAAAAAAATAATTGCCTCGAAATTATTACGCCTAAAGCAAACCGCGGTTGCCAAATAAGCATTGTAGCAAACGGTCACGGAAAAGCGTTATATGCTAAATTGATTGAGAGCGGAGTCATTCCTGACTGGCGTGAGCCTAATGTGATCCGTTGCGCGCCGGTACCTATGTACAATACATTTGAAGATATTTACAGGTTCGGCGAAATATTATTGCGTTTGCTGTAACGATCATGCACAGATTAAGGTCAATTATTTGGATAGCGTGTATTGCCTTGTTCTGTTGATTAATCTGACCTTATTTAAATTTAAATCCGGGCCGAAACGCTGTGCGTATATTAACTATGATCCGATCCATACTTCTCATTTCAGCAACAGGGCTTATGTCGTTTATTACGCCCGATAAAAAAACAGTGCATTACATTGCCTTGGGCGATTCGTATACCATTTGCACCGGTACTTCGGCTAAAAGCGAACAATGGCCGGTGCTATTAGCAAATCATTTAACGGAAGCGGGCATTACTACACAGCTTGTCGCAAACCCTTCACGCAACGGTTACAGCACACAAAATTTAATTGATAATGAGCTGCCTTTATTAACAGCAAACACAGTTGATTTTGCAACGCTGCTTATCGGCGTAAACGACTGGGTAAGGCAGGTTGATATTAATACCTATCACAAAAATTTAAATTACATTATAGAAGAAGTACAAAAAAAGCTTCCCGATAAATCGCATCTTATACTACTTACCATTCCCGATTTTGGTGTTACGCCGCAAGGGGCAGGTTACGGAAGCGGCAGGGATATTTCGAAAGGCATTTCCGAATTTAACGATATTATAAAAGCGGAAGCTAAAAAAAGAGGATTGATTTGTGTAGACCTGTTTCCAATGTCTAAAGCCATGTTAAATGATAAGAGCTTGGTAGCGGACGACGGATTGCATCCTTCTGCGAAAGAATATGGATTGTGGGAGGCATTAATTTTCCCGGAAGCTAAAAAATTGCTTACCAATTAAACGCTGCGTGGTAACTATTTAAGGCTTCCTGAATTATAAGCGGTTGCTTTATTTTTAAATGGGCATGAATAATATTGTGTAAATTTGAGCCTGTTAATTATGGCCGAGATACCTGAACAAAATTCCGCTCAAATGTCCTTTATGCAACACCTTGATGCGTTGAGGTGGCATTTAATTCGCAGCGCCCTTGCCATCACCGTATTTGCCGTAACCTTATTTTTTTTTAACGATTTTTTATTTGACACCGTTATTTTCGGCCCGTTAAAACAAGATTTTATTTCGTACAGAGCATTGTGCTCTTTAGGGTATCATTTAGGGGCGGGTGATGTTATGTGTATGACTGTAAAAACACCTCACTTACAAACCCTTTCTGCCTCTGAACAGTTTTTTACCCACATGTGGATAGCCTTAGTAGGCGGCCTTATTTTGGCTTTCCCCTATGTTCTGTATGAATTATGGAAATTTATTAAGCCCGCTTTAAAAGATACTGAATCACGTCCCGCTAAATGGTTTGTGATAGTTGCCTCTATATTATTTTTGATCGGGATCTTTTTTGGCTACTTTTTGTTGTTCCCCATGTCGTATAACTTTTTAATTAATTATAAATTATCAAGTAGCGCCATTGTAGAAACTAACAATACACTTGATGATTATATTTCCTTAATTTCTACAATGACATTGGTAGCGGGCGCCGTATTCGAACTCCCCATTGTGGTTTATTTTTTGTCACGGCTTGGTTTATTAACCCCGGCTTTTATGCGTAAGTACCGCAAATATGCGGTGGTTATTATTTTAATTGCAGCTGCTATAATTACCCCATCACCCGATGTTACCTCGCAAATGGTAGTGGCCATACCCATGTATTTATTATATGAGGTAAGTATTTTTGTAAGCGCTTACGTAGTTAAAAAAAATAAATTAGCATAATATGCCTGATCAAATTAAAGAGTTTAACGAATACCGTTCAAAAATGAACGACGTTATTTTAGGAAAAGACAACTTAGTAATTAAACGCCTGTTTAATTTAGATACACAAACGTATGCTGACGGGGCTTTAAATGTAAAGACCAAAGAAATGCTTGGACTGGTTGCCAGCATGGTACTACGTTGTGATGATTGCATTAAATACCATTTATTAAAATGTAAAGAGCAAGGTTGTACTACAGAAGAGGTTTACGAAATATTTGCAGTAGCTAATATTGTAGGCGGCACCATTGTTATACCGCATACACGCCGGGGCGCAGAGTTTTGGGAAGAGCTTGTAAAAGAAGAATAAGCTTTTACAATCCGGAATAATAATCATAACCCCTCTCAAACCAATAGTCTTTAGGGCGTTCATTACTGAAGTACATAGTGCCGATTCGTTTAAGGCTCTTAATGCCATACTTTACAGGAACAATCATCCTTAAAGGAAACCCCTGGTTCATAGGTAACGGCATGCCATTCATTTCATAGCATACTAGTGTTTGCGGATGCG
>JBBRHI010000172.1:0-6276 GCA_038222995.1 Bacteroidia bacterium
CTATGCTGTTAACGCATGATAAATTTAAACTATTTACTAAAAAGGAAATTATTGACGCCAAAAAAAGTGTTGAAGTATTAATCGCACTTACTGAGGAAAGTAAGGAAAAAGTAAATGAATTGGTTGACAAAGCCCTTGCAGCAGGCGGTAAGGCGGGTGATACACAGGATCACGGATTTATGTTCAGCAGAAGCTATGATGATTTAGACGGGCACACATGGGAAGTTTTTTGGATGGACCCGAGTGCTGTTAAAAGTTAATTTAAACTGAATATATGACACTGATAATTATAATAATCGTTTGCATCATTGCTTTTCCCTTTATTCTTGTCCTGTTTCAAAAAGATGAATACCTTATATCGCGTGAAGTATTAATCAATGCGACAAAACAAGATGTGTTTAACTACATCAGGTTTCTTAAAAATATGGATCATTACAACAAATGGGTAATGACTGACCCTGCTATGAAAAAAACATTTACCGGTATTGATGGTGACGTTGGTTTTATTTATGCGTGGGACAGCGAAAATAAGCAGGCCGGAAAAGGCGAACAGGAACTAAAAAAGATAACTGACGGTGAGAAAATTGACATAGAGGTTCGGTTTATAAAACCGTTTGAGGGAACATCCTATACATCTATGGCCGTTGAGTCCTTATCAACCGGTCAAACCAAAGTTACATCTGTATTTACAGGCGTAAAGAATTATGGAATGAAAGTAGCGCATCTTGTGTTCAATCTTGAAAAGGTGCTGGGAAAAGATTTACAAATAACTCTTACTAACCTAAAGAACATCTTGGAAAAATAATCAGCCCGATTCCTATACCATTTGAGTAACCCTGTACAAAATACAGGGTTATTTTTTTTGCTTTATACTCTTGTTGCCGGCATTTACTTTGCTTTATTTTCTCAAATGCTAATTTATGGCCCTCAACACTTATAAACAGAAACGAAACTTTAAAGAAAGTCCTGAGCCTACAGGTGGAAAAGCGGATAATGAAAAGTTACGTTTTGTAATTCAAAAACATGATGCTTCGCATTTACACTACGATTTCAGATTAGAGATGGAAGGTGTATTAAAAAGCTGGGCTGTTCCTAAAGGCCCGTCAACAGACCCAAGCGTTAAGCGTTTGGCAATGATGGTGGAAGACCATCCGTATGACTACAGAAATTTTGAAGGAATTATTCCAAGCGGCTATGGCGCGGGAACGGTGATTGTATGGGATGAAGGATTTTATGAGCCGGCCGATGCAAAAGGAAAGGATAAAAAAACACTTACTAAAGAACTACTTGCCGGGCTGCATAAAGGAAAACTTCATATTATAATGAAGGGTAAAAAATTAAAAGGCGAGTACGGTATGATAAAAGCCTTTGGCAGAGGGGAAAACAGTTGGCTGTTATTTAAAGTAAAAGATGATTACGCGTCTAAGGATGATATTACGTTAAAAGATAAATCCGTTATTTCTAAAAAAACACTGACACAAGTTGAAAAAACAACTACTAATTTTTACGGCTCTAAACGTGTGAAAGAAGCAGAAAGCAAAAGCAAAAAAGAAATTGAGCTGAACAAACGTAAGGATGTTAAAGCGGCTTCGGCTAAAAATAAAGCAGAAAAAGAACCCGTTATTAAAAAAACACCGGCTAAAAAAGTAACAAGCGAAAAAGCACCTGTTAAAAAAACCGGCATCAAAAAAAAAGTAGCAAAAGATACAGGTGATGATGATGCCGCCGGTATTTTAAAAAAAGCCCCAAAGCGTAAATTTCCCGTTAAAATAACACCCATGCTGGCCACCTTGGTAGACAAGCCTTTTGACGAGCCCGGATGGTTATATGAGGTAAAATGGGATGGTTACAGGGCCTTGGCTTTTTCCAATAAAGGAACGGTTGAATTAAAATCACGAAATGATAAATCGTTTAACGAAAAATTTTATCCTGTAACAAAAGCTGTTGAAGAGTGGAATATAAATGCTATTGTTGACGGAGAAATTGTGGTGGTTGGTGAAAACGGAATTTCCAACTTCGGTGCTTTACAAAATTGGCGAAGTGAAGCAGACGGCGATCTTCTTTATTATATATTTGATTTAATATGGTATGAAGGAAAAGACCTTACAGGCTTGCCCTTAACAGAAAGAAAAGCTGTATTACGTTCTATTATCCCGGAAGAAGGTATTATCAGGATCAGTGAAAATTTTGACGAATCGGGAACCGAGTTTTTCGCCGCCGCCAAAAAAACAGGGCTTGAAGGAATCATCGCTAAAAAAGCCAACAGCTTATACCATGCGGGAGACAGAAGTAACGAGTGGTTAAAAATAAAAGCAAATCAACGACAGGAAGTAGTGATTGGTGGCTTTACAAAAAATGAAGATTCAAGTAAGATATTCAGCGCGTTACTCGTTGGTTTTTTTGAAAAAGGAGAACTGGTTTATTCCGGGAAAATAGGAACCGGGTTTAACGATCAGGCGCAGCGCGAAATGATGAAGCAGTTTAAAGCACTTATCATTAAAAAGCCTCCTTTCTCTGAACTGCCTGATATCAATAAGCCGTCGCGTTTCAGGCCAAATCCGCCGCATGCAACCGCTACATGGCTTAAACCTCAATTGGTTTGTGAAGTAAGCTATACAGAAATGACAACGGATGGCGTGATGCGCCACCCTTCTTTTGAAGGCATGCGCATTGATAAAAATGCAAAAGACGTGACAAGGGAAAAAGCAAAATCCTCAAAAAAAACAGTTAAAGATGCCACTATCCTTACCGGCAAAAAACTAATTGTACCGGTAGGAAAAAAAGACGGTAAACCATTTTTAAATCCTACCGATGAAACACAGGTAAGAGAAATAAACGGGCACGAATTAAAATTTAATAACCTTAGTAAGATCTATTGGCCAAAAGAAAAAATAACCAAGCGCGACATGCTTAATTATTATTACCAAATTGCTCCTTATATTTTACCTTATTTAAAAGACAGGCCACAGTCTATGAACCGCCACCCGGATGGCATTACAGGGCAAAGTTTTTATTTTAAAGATATTACCGGCAAGGCGCCAGCTTGGGTGGAAACTTATGCATACCATAGTGAGGCGGATGATCGCGACAGGAATTATTTGGTAGCGAAAGATGACGCGAGCCTTTTATACATGGGGTCTTTAGGTTGCATTGAAATGAACCCGTGGCATAGCAGAGTGGAAACAGAAGACTTTCCTGATTGGTGCGTTATTGATTTGGACCCGGCAGAAAATACATTTGAACGGGTTATTGAAGCCGCTAATGTTACTAAAGAGATTCTGGATACTATGGGTGCACCATGTTACCCGAAGACAAGCGGCTCAACCGGAATACACATTTACATTCCGTTAGGCGCTAAATATACGTATGATCAGTCTAAGGAATTTGCAAGGGTCATTGCAAGATTAGTACAGGAGCGTCTCCCAAAATTTACAAGTATTGACCGCACCGTGAAAGACCGTAAAGGAAAAATGTATATTGACTTTTTACAGAACAGGGCACAGGCCACTATTGCTGCGCCCTACTCGCTACGTCCAAAACCGGGCGCAACGGTTTCCATGCCTTTACATTGGCACGAAGTAAAGAAAGGATTGAAGATGAAGGATTTTACGATTTATAATGCTTTAGAAAGAATAAAAAGTGAAGGCGATATTTTTAAACCCGTGCTTGGAAAAGGAATTAATCTTAAAAAAATAGTGTCACACTATAATACTGAATTATGAAGCACAGTGCCGTAAATGAATATTATAACGTATACCGTTTAATTACCAATAAAAGGGAACATCTATGTGTGGCCGTTTCCAAAAAATTTGAAACAGAAATAGAAAAGTTAATTGAGGAGTATGGAAGCCTCACTAAAATACCTGTCAACAAAACGGTACAGGGCATATTTTTAGAATGTGATCACAACGATCATTATAATTTTGATTCAGAAAAGCAGGAAAACGACATTACAGTTAATCAACTGCGCCCCTATACCGTATCTTAATACCGGTATAAGCTTTGACTATACAACAGGGCTCAAGCAACACTCATGAAAACATTTAAAAAAACTAGTCTTATTGGAGCCTTTACTTTTATAAGTGTTATATGGATAGGTTTGTATAAACAACCCGAAAACAAAAAAAGGATTACACAGGCCGGTGATACAGAACGTATAAATACACTACTCCCGTTTCATTCCATTAAACCGGAAACCCATTCAAGGTATAAAAAGCATATTTCAGTATATGCAGGCGATATTAATTGACCCTTTCTGGTTTTATTTAGCTTCACATACTAAAGTATTATGAGGCATAAGGGAAATTTTTACACATTTAAGCTTAATCGAGCCCAAAACAAACAGGCATGTGTTTGAAGTTATACTATTAATAAAAATGAAAACTATGGCAAAAAATCCTTTTAAAAAAAATCCGGAAGATGCATATATGATAAACATGAATGAGTCGTGGGAAATAATATACTGGTGCAAAAAATTTAATTGTTCTAAAAATCAACTGGAGCAAGCTGTACAAACTGTAGGCATTGTTCCCGATAAAGTAAGAGATTATTTTAGAAACAGGTTAAATTAAAATTTCCGTTACTGAATATTTGGCGTAACAGTATCTCTGTCTGTACTTTGATGTAACGTATCTTTAACTTTTGTCACATCTCTTATATCACCCGTGTTATCAGTTTCTTGTTGTATTTGCTCATGGTTCTTTTCAAACCTGTTGCACGCTACACACACAATTAATAAGGTTGCTGATACGCAGATAAGCGCAATTTTTAAGTCTTTCATGTTTTAAGTTTCTATTAAAGTTTCAAAGCATGTGCCATACCTGTTAAGAGCCACACTGCCAAAGAATAATTTTTTGAGGAGATGTGTATTGGTAATCGGGTTTCGTAAGCTCACTTACATAATTGATTTTTAATTCTTTGATCTTTTCATCACTATGCTTTTCGTTCCAGATCCGCTTGTAATACGTACAAAAATAACCTCTTGTATATTCGTTATAGGACATTATAAAATTTTCAGAATACTTCCTCCAACGGTCGTTTTTAAACATCCCTACAATATTTTCGGGTTTTTTATAACTAATCGGTTTATCCGGATTTAATACATTAACAGATCTTCCTTTATCGGTAACACCCTCCAGCACATACCATCCGTCGTCTTTAAAAACGCCGGGTGCAAACATTCCCCAATTCTGATCCAGTCGCAAGCCATAGCCTATAAACCTTAATTGATCAGACAGCTTACTTGTAACGACAGAGATATTACTGAAGTTCCAGTCAAATACGAAAATAGTTAGAAATATAAGAACGGCTGTTTTCGTGTTTTCCCAAAAGCGGGAGTAATGATACACAGGCTCCTTCGGGCGAATTATTTTTTGTGCGATCATAGAAATGCCTAAAAAAGATTGGATGATGTGCGGCTTTATGGTTGCAAACCATTTTTCTGTTTTATCGATGGCAAAGGACGGCAGTATTCCTATAACCGTTCCAATCCCTATTAAAGGAAACAGGCCGATAAATAAATTAACACTGTTAAATGTATGGAAAACAATAATTGATATTACCGCGATGAGCCTGAACTGACCGTGTTTAAAAGGAATAAAAAATAATACGGGAATGAGTAATTCAAAATAATACGCAAGCCACGTCATTTTTTTAAGAAGCTCCGGATAATAATAAAACCATTTTGTTATCGGATATGCTACCTGGTCGAGGCTGTAGGCATAATATAAAGCTGTATACTCTTTATTCCATTCCGGGCCTTTCAATAATGCTGATCCGGTGTAGATATAGCATACCTGTAATATATAAGCGATGGTGGCAACTGTAAAAATGGTGGTAGAGAAATTAAATGCTTGTTGTTGCCTGCTTAATAATGTATCGCACGAATACCGCGCACCCCAAGGAATAAACATAGCCCAGAATAAAACCATGCGAAGCAGATCATCACCTCCCTGCAAAATTAATGAGTTACGGTTATGCAGGGATAACAGCATAAACCAACTGAGTACCGTAAATAATTTTGTGCGATAGCCTATAAATAACATAACGGCGCAGAAGTAGGCAAACAAAAATAAAACGGCCTGAACCTGCCATAGGCCGCTTATAGTATGGATAGAAATATAATAATCGTTCCATAAGTGTTGAAATACCATGGTCAGAGGGGCAACACCCGTGTTGGAATAAAACGCTTCCAGGTCTGTGATTCTTATCGTAAGGTCCGTAATAAGAATAGAGGCTATAAAAACACGCATTAATGCTAAAGCGCGCAGGTCACAT
>JBBRHI010000173.1:0-6247 GCA_038222995.1 Bacteroidia bacterium
TTAACTTTATTTGCTTCTATTATTGGATATATGCTTATAGCTTTCGTTGATTTTCCATTAGAGCGTATAGAGCATCAGGCTGTACTATTCGTTATATTTTCAATTATTTCGGCCGCTTATTACAATAATTTTCATGCTTCAAAAAAGCAGGGTTTAATTTTAACGGCCCCTGTTTTTGGCTTTATTTTTTTTATACCGGTATTATTTTCAATTTTAGTAAGTACTAAAAGAGGAATCGGAGAGTTTCATTCTCAAAAAATATATGCTTATGAAAACAATTCTAATTGGCAAAAATTAATAATGGAAGCGGACAATGCAATGAACAGTTTTTACGTTATGGATCCAATGTCAGCGCCAATAGAATGGTATAAAGGTGTTGCATTATTTTCGCAGGGTAATATAGGGGTTGCTAAAGTTAGTTTTGAACGGGCATATTCAATACATCCCTATAATATTCATGTAATAAATAACCTTGCAAGTTGCTACGAGAGTCTCAAAGCACATGATAAGGCAATAGAATTTTACTTGAAAACGTTACATATATCTTCGGAATTTGAAGAAGCCCGGTTAAATTTAAGCGCGGTATATTTTAACACGCAACAGTTTCAAAAAGCTTTTGACGTAATTGATCAATGTAATATAAACTCTAAAGACCCTAAATATAAATTGTTTTTGCCCGCCATATTAAATGCTTTTTTAGAAATGAAACTGAACGCACACAATGATCCTATACTGAAAAATAAAGTGTTGAATAGTGTTAAATTTGAAGAAGGACGCATAGTTCAACTTTATTTTGAATCTAAAACAAAAAATCGTAAGTTTGATTTGTATGTCCTCGATTCTATAAAATAATTTTAATATTCTATCTATGACAAAAACCTACTTATTTTTCATTAGCCTGTTTTTATCTTTTTGCGCAGCGTCGCAAAGTTTGGTATCAGTAAATCCCGCTTCTGCAAATGCAGGGCAGACTTTAAATGTTACCATAACCGGTACAAATACTCATTTTGTACAAACCAGCGGCACAACCGTTAATTTTAGTTTTTCTCAAACAAGCGCAACATCTGTTGTTAATTCTGTAAATGTTGTTAACGATTCGGTTCTATCTGCTAATGTAAGTGTTCCTGCTAATGTGCTTACCGGAAATTACAATGTTACGGCTACTAATGCCGCAGATGGTACGCTTTCTTTAAATAATAGTTTCCACGTTAATGGAGCAATACCTGCATCACTGGTTTCTATAAGTCCCGCAAGCGGAAGTGCCGGTCAAACATTAAGCGTTACCATAACAGGTGCAAGAACTCATTTTTCGCAGGCAGTTACTAACCAGGTAAATTTTAGTTTTTTTCAAACCAGCAGTACTACAGTAGTAAACTCAGTAAATGTTGTAAATGACAGTGCGTTGATAGCTAATTTAACTATACCGACAAATATTGTAACCGGCAATTATAATGCTACTGTTCAAAATTCAATGGATGGATTTATCTCTTTAATTAATGGGTTTCATGTTAACGGAATTTCACAACCTTCAATTACATTAGTTAATCCATCTGTAGCAAGGGTTGGACAAACCTTAAATGTTACAATAACCGGCAAAAACACTCATTTTGTTCAAGGCGGTGGAACGGTGGTTGATTTTACTTTTATGCAAACCAGTGGAACTACGGTTGCGTCTTTTGTCAATAGCATAAATGCAGTTAATGACAGTTCAATTATTGCTAACATTACTATACCGGCTAATGCCGTTGTTGGGAATTATAACGTAAGGGTTTTTGATGTTGCGGATGGATATTTGTTTGATGACTTTTATATTTTCAATAATTGTTATTCTCATTTTGCGACAAGTTATAATGCCGGGAACAATCTATTTACATTAACTTTGGATTCCGCAACAGTTACATCAGCCACCGGTTATTATTGGGATTTTGGGGATGGGTTCAGTTCAACCATGCAAACCCCCACCCATACGTTTATACAGGATACTACTTATAACGTATGTTTAAGAGTTAAAACATCAGCCCTTGACTCTTGTACTTATTGCCATGTTATCGGAAAAAATTCTTCCGGTGGTGTTGTATTAAAACAAACCAATAGTGGTTTTTTGTTAAATGTAGTTCTTAACCCGGTTACCGGAATATCAGAGTCCGGTAAAAATAAATCGGATTTTTCTATTGTTGCTATTCCTAATCCGGCTAATTACTCAGTTACAATTTCCTTAAACCCTACATTAGATTTGAAGGATGCTCTGTTGTCAATTTATGATATCAATGGAGCACTTATAATTGAAAAGCCTGTGATCGATTATCACACTACTTTAAATATAAGTAGTTTATCAGACGGGCTTTATTTTATAAAAGCATCAACTATGGATGGAGTAAAGACTTTAAAATTCTTAAAGCAGTAAGTTATACATGATTTTGTTTATTAAACACTCTTTATTTTCATAAAGAGTGTTTTTTATGTTATTTTCCCTTTAAATAGGCCGGTACAGCACTAAAATATTATTTTATTTGAATACATCCATTAGCGTTGGCTTTTCTTTTAACGCACATAATTGCTATTGGGGGACTGCCTTTAAATGATTACAAACTCTTGCTGAATAACACTTAGCGAACATTGTAAATAAAAAATATCTATTATTTATTTGATCTTATATGTAATGCCCTGTAGTAAATAATAGGGAATACAAGTAACGTAAATATAGTAGCAGTTACTAACCCTCCAATAATTACAATGGCTAACGGTTTTTGGCTTTCAGACCCTATACCGCTGCTCATGGCTGCAGGGAGTAATCCTATAGCTGCCATGAGGGCTGTCATTACTACAGGTCGTGTACGTGCTTTTACGGCGACTTTAATAGCGTCGCCTAGATTAACAATCGTCTTAGCCTGATGATGGAACTCAGATATGAGGATTACCCCATTCTGGACGCAGATCCCAAAGAGCGCAATGAAACCGACACCGGCTGAGATCCCGAAATTCATCCCTGTAATATGTAAAGCCAAAATACCGCCAATCATAGCAAATGGTACATTTATTAGAACGTAGCCCGCATCTTTTGCATTACCGAACATAATAAACAACAATATAAAAATTAAGATCAAACTTATTGGAACCATCTGTCCTAAGCGCGTACTTGCCCTTACCTGGTTTTCAAATTCACCTGCCCAACCTATGCTGTAGCCATCGGGAAGCTTAATGTTTTTAGCAACGTTTTTTTGTGCTTCGGCAATCGTACTTCCTAAATCACGTTCACGTACCGAAAATTTTACACCGATAAAGCGTTTGGTATTATCCCTGTAAATAAATGCGGGCCCTGTATTTTTCTCTACGGTGGCAATTTCTTTTAAAGGAATTTTCGTGCCTTTAATAGTCGGGATCATCAACATCATAATATCGTCTTCGTTTTTCCTGAACTCTTGCTTGTAACGAATACGAATATCAAATTTCTTTTCTCCTTCATATTTTATGGTAGCAGTTTTTCCGCCAATCGACATCTCTATCACAGCTTGCGCATCAGCCTTGGTAACGCCGTATATAGCCATTTTCTCTTCATCCAACTGTACGCTTATTTCCGGCTGGCCTAAGTTTCTTAAAATACCAACGTCTTTTATACCTTCTACATTTTTAATCTGATCAAGAACACTGTTAGCAATTTCATCCAGTTTATTCAGATCATCACCGTAAATTTTTACTGCGTTCGATGCATTCATCCCCGCAACGGCTTCCGCCACATTATCAATAATAGGCTGCGAATAATTGTAGTTAATTCCTTGGTAATTCTTTAGACGTTTGTCCATCTCTTCCACTAAACCGTCCATGGTTATTTTTCTTCCCCATTCTTCTTTTGGTTTTAAATTTACCTGCATCTGTACATAGTAAAAACCACTGGGATCCGTGCCGTCATTGCTTCGCCCTACCTGTGACAATACGCCGTTAACTTCCGGGAAAGAATTTAATTCCTTACGAAGGGTCGTAACCATTTTCACCGTTTCATTTAATGAGGTACTCATCGGTAATTTTGCTTCTACCCAAAGCGCTCCTTCATTTAAAGGAGGTAAAAATTCGGAGCCTAACCATTTAGTTGAGATAAGGGTTAAAATAAAGCACACTACAGAAATGAGTATAGATAAGCGTTTGTTGCTAAAGGTCCACTGAAAAGCGCATGAAACTATTTTATTAATGAAATCAATAAAAAAATTATGTTTTTCTTTTACATTTTTATTTAATAAGATGGAGCTTAATACAGGAACTAATGTAAGCGTGAATAATAACGCACCAAGTAAAGCAAAGCCTAAAGTGTAAGCTAAAGGAGAAAACATTTTCCCTTCTACTTTTTGGAAAGCGAAAATGGGCAGTAAAGCCGATATAATAATTAGTTTGGAAAAGAAAATGGCTTTCCCCATTTCAGTACCCGTTTTCCTGATCAGGCTCATTTTAGCGAGCTTGTTAAAACGGTCCATGCCTTCTTTCACGGCCTTATGATCGAGCGCCACAAAAATACCCTCCACCATAACAACGGCCCCGTCAATGATGATCCCGAAATCAACCGCCCCCAACGATAATAAATTGGCGCTCATGCCTTTTAATTTTAAACATAAAAACGCAAAGAGTAATGCCAGCGGTATAATAATAGATACAATAACGGTGGTACGCCAATCAGCCATAAAAATAAATACAATTACCGTTACTAAAATAATGCCTTCCAGTAAATTGTGCATAACCGTTTTAGTACAATAGCTCATTAACCGGTCACGGTCATAAAAGGTGACCATCTTTACGTCCGACGGTAATACTTTAGTGTTGAGTTCTTCTATTTTAGCTTTTACCCTTGCCAATACTTCGCTCGGGTTTTCACCTTTACGCATTACTATAATTCCTTCTACAGCATCATCATTATCATCTAAGCCTACCTGGCCTACACGCGGCATGCTTCCTACAACAACGCTCGCCACATTTTTTACTAATAAAGGGTTTCCGTTATAAGTATCCACAATCGTATTTTCAATATCCTGAATGGTATTATATAAACCAATGCCTCGTACCACATAAGCCTGCCCGTTTTTTTCAATCACATCGCCCCCTACATTTAAATTGGATTTGGATACTGCATTAAATAACTCTAGTGGCGTAAGCTCATATTTTTGAAGCTTTACAGGATCAATTGCTATTTCATACGTTTTTTCCTGGCCGCCAAATGCTACGATATCAGCCACTCCCGGCACAGCGCGTAATTGCCTGTCCAGTGTCCAGTTTTGAATAGTCAGCAAATCTCTTGTATCGCGCTTGTTACTTTGTAATGTATACCTGAAAATTTCTCCTGTTGGTCCGTAAGGCGGTTGTACATCTGGGTCAACTTCATCGGGTAATTGAACGGTTCGCAATTGATTGTTTACTTGCTGACGTGCAAAAAAATCATCTACATCATCATCAAAAATAATTTTTATTACTGATAAGCCAAACATAGTAATACTGCGTACATTGGTTTTACGCTGTACACTGTTCATGGCAATCTCAATAGGCGTTGTCACAAACCGCTCAATTTCTTCCGCGCTTCGTCCGTTCCACTCCGTCACAATAATAATTTGAGTATTCGTCACATCCGGAAATGCTTCAATAGGAATATTGATGTAGCTGATGACCCCGCTAATCACTAAAATTCCTACCCAGAAAAAGGTAAAAAATTTATTTTTTAATGAAAAGGCCAGGATATTTTTGATGAACTTATTCATGTTTATGTTTTTATACGTTTGCCGAATCGGCAAGAGCAAGGTTTAAGTATTAGTAATTAATCGTTTAAAGCATCATAAATTAAAATACCGTTTTTCGAAATAACTCTTTCTCCTTCTTTAATGCCCGATGTAATATATGCAGTATCGCCAACCTGGCTGTATACATTTACTTTGCGGGTTTCTATATTATGACGGTCTTTAAAAACCATGATCCAGTTTTTACTTTTATCAAAAATAACAGAGGAAGCAGGCACGGCAACTAGTTTTTTATTTTCAGTGTACCTTACAATTACCGTGGCGTTCATTTCCGGTTTTAATTTTAAATTTTCATTCGGAATGCGCACTCGTACTTTCATGGCCTTTGTTTCAGGATCGATGGCATTAAATATCTTGTCAATTTTCCCGAAATATTTAACGTCCGGGAAACTTAAGGTGGTTACTTCAGCATCATAATCAATCTGCACCTTCGAAATATCGCTTTCGTTTACATTTGCTATTGCCCATACTTCATTTAT
>JBBRHI010000174.1:0-6243 GCA_038222995.1 Bacteroidia bacterium
TTATATATTATTAGCTTCATGCGGAACCTCAGGTCATATACAGTTCTATGATTTTATAGTTTCCAAGTCAGAAGTGAAAAAAGAGTTATTGAATATAATAGACTCTAACAGAAAATATACTGCCCCTACACATTGGAACAACTACGAATTAGGAGCAACTGCCGACGATATATTCATTTATTTCGACAGCAATCCTAAAGAGTTGTACGTAGTTGGATTTAGTGAATATAAGGAGCTATCTGATAAAGACGAATCGATATTGGCCCTGGTTGGAATATTTGATGGAAAATCCTGGCTTTACTCCCGTGATCTAAGCCGAGCCGAAGAAAGCCGTGTAAAAGAGCGATTTGAAAAAGAAATACTATCACAAATTAAGCATTATTACCGTAAGGAATGATGATGCAATTACTCCTTAAACCAGCCTGAATACATCACATATCTTCCTGGCAAATTCTCCAGCATATCTCTTTGTTCAGGAGTAATCGGTTTTATCTTTTTTGCTGGCATACCAGCATAAATAAAACCCGATTCGCAAAGCGATTTTTCAAGAACAATAGCGCCGGCAGCAATTATCACATATTCCTCAATAATTGCATGATCCATAACGATGGCGCCCATGCCAATCAATACGTTATCCTTAACCGTACAGCCATGTACAAGGGCGTGATGGCCTATAGACACATTGTTACCAATATTAGTTGGCGCATACATATAAGTGCAGTGTATGCAGGCGCCATCCTGTATGTTAGTGTTGTTGCCTATCTTAATATAATGCACATCGCCCCTGATAACTGCATTAAACCAAATAGAGCAATTATCACCCATTTCAACATCGCCTACAATAGTGGCATTAGGGGCAATGAAACAATCTTTTCCAAATGAGGGGCTTATATTTTTAACAGGCAGTATTACTGGCATATATTTTAATTAGTGATTGACTGAATTAGTGAATTAGTGATTATGCTTTTGTGCGTAACAAATTTTATTTATGTTTGATGTAATTATTATTTCTTTGATTTCACCGATTTGAGAATGATTTCACCGATTTTTTTATCTGTGTAATCTATTTTTACAATCTGTGAAATCACAAACAAAAGCGGAAATAGCTCAGCTGGTAGAGCATCAGTTTCCCAAACTGAAGGCCGCGGGTTCGAATCCCGTTTTCCGCTCACAAAATACCTTTACAATTTGCAGATATCAAACTGCAGTTTATTCACCGAATATTTCTCAAAAAATAAAGCGATAATTTTACATCGCCAACTATCCATTCCAGGTACGTAGAAGTTTCATTTATATCTTTGCTGGTAGCAGCTTTAAATTGCTGTTCCAGGTGATTACTAATTACTTTAAGATATTCATCAGCAACATCGTTACCTTCGGCCTGGAAGCTAACAGACCGTAATTTCTTACCAGCACTTTCTTCTTTATGATACCAGAAAACTGTACTAAGCGATAACTTTAAACCATTTAAAATTAAATGCTCACCTAATTTATATTCGGCCCTATCGGCAAATAACTTCTCCTGAATTGAAAATCTCTTTTTAATGTCTACAATAGGCTCATTCCACTTTAAAAGTACATTCGCATCTTCCAGTAAAATGCCATAATTAATAAGCTTAGGTAAATCTCCTTTTAAATCAGCTAAGCTTTCTTTCTTCTTTCTAAATATACTTAATAAACACATTTTAGTCTATAACTTAATTCCCCGACCAGTCCGGGTAAATAACCTCCGCCCATAATAAATTCCTTTTTATATCAACTATATAAATCCAATAGTTCTGCCCTCGATCTCCCGAAAAATAATACTCTTTTATCCAGTCATCTTTCCTTGGTTTTCGACCCTTCAAATATGTAGCACCCATTAACTCCGGATGCATTTTAGCGAACGGTTTAAAATTATTTACTGCAATGTATTTCTTTAATATAACACTATCAACCTTCAAAGTGGTTGTAGTAATCCATTCACCATTGTCATGAGTTTCGACAACTTCATAGCTTTCAGGTAAAGGTAATCCGGTTACTTTATTATAAAACTTATAATCAAAAATATCTTTAGAATCACTACATGAAGAAAAGCAAAATATTACCAAAGAGAGTAAGACGTATTTCATACTACTTAAAAATCAGTATCCCGAACGCTTAAGCCATTTAACTCCTCGCCCTTGTTGGTGATAACATCCAACCAAAACGAAAATATACTTTACTTACTTGTTATTTTCCACAAAATTATAAATGGTATAACTAACAGTACAAAAAAAACAATTACAGACACCCAATTTTTCCATCGTCTATTGAATATAAAATAGAGTATCACAGCATAAACATTAAAAAGAATTAAAAACAAAAAAGTACCGATAGTCAGTAAACCGATAAAATCAGCATCCTTGTCAAAAAAGGTAACCTTAATAAGCCAGGATAACACGACTATATTAAAAAAAAGTATCGCAAATATTTTAATCCATTTAATCATTTAAATCAGTAAAATCGTGTTTAACACACCGTATCATGCACTTCCTCCGCATGCGGCGCATAATCTGTAGTATAATGCAAACCCCTGCTTTCTTTCCGCATCATGGCCGATTTAACCACTAAAAATGAAACCTGTATTAAATTCCTCAGTTCGCAAAGCTTAACAGATAGCTTAGTCTTTTTATAAAACTCTTCTGTTTCCTCATACAGTAAACCAAGCCGGCGCATAGCCCTTTCCAACCTAAAATCGGAACGGACAATACCAACATAATCATTCATCAGCTTTTGCATTTCGCGGACGTTGTGCGTAACCAATATATCTTCATTTGATAATTGAACACCCTTTTCATCCCAATCAGGAATATTCTCAGGAATTACTTTCGACTCAAAATCTTGTATAGCATCCTTATAAATACGATGTGCAAAAACCAAAGCCTCCAATAATGAATTGGAAGCCAGACGATTAGCACCATGCAAACCGGTAGATGAGCACTCCCCGCAAGCATAAAGTTGTAATAGTGACGAACGGCCAACATGATCAACCATCACACCACCGCACATGTAATGACAAGCAGGGGCAACTGGTATCATATCCTTGGTCATATCAATACCTATCTCTAAACACTTGGCGTAGATATTGGGAAAATGTGTCAACAGATCTTTTTTACTGCGATGCCTGATATCTAAATAAACAAAGTCCTCGCCCGATTTTTTTGTCTCAGCATCAATGGCACGTGCAACAATATCCCTGGGGGCTAATGATTTACGCTCATCATATTCCTGCATAAATTCTTCGCCATTCGTTCTTTTTAAAATACCGCCGAAACCGCGCACAGCTTCCGAAATTAAAAAAGACGGATATTCACCGGGATTATATAAAGCAGTAGGGTGAAACTGGATAAATTCCATATTCCTTACTTTTCCTTTCGCACGGTAAACCATGGCAATACCGTCGCCGGTAGCTATGGTAGGATTTGTAGTTATCGAATAAATATGCCCGGCACCACCAGATGCCATCACCGTAACTTTCGAAAGAATTTTCTCTACGTTCTTTGTTTCGTTGTTAAAGGCATAAATACCATAACAGGTAATATCCGTAGTCGATTTATCCACAAATACACCTAAATGGTGTTGAGTTATCAAATCCACCGCAAAATAGTGGGTTAAAATTTCGATGTTGGGATTTTTATGGATTTCTTCCAGTAAGGATCTTTCTATCTCATAACCGGTAATATCCTTATAATGCAGTACTCTGAATTCGGAGTGGCCGCCTTCTTTTGCCAGGTCGTAAATACCTTCTTTGGTCTTATCAAAGTTGGTACCGTACTCAATAATCTCGTTAATACGCGCCGGACCTTCGGTTACTACTGCTGTTACCACTTCCTTGTCGCACAAGCCATCACCGGCAATTAAGGTATCCTGGATGTGTTTTTCGAACGAATCCTCTTCCTTATCAACAACAACCGCCACACCACCCTGGGCATACTTAGTGTTCGATTCGTCTTCATTACTTTTCGTAACTATCAGTACCTTACCATGTTTAGCTGCCTTAAGGGCGAAACTTAAGCCGGCTATACCCGACCCTACAACAAGGAAATCCACAGTTCTAGCCATATTATATATCTGCTATGCGTAAAATTGTTAATGATGTTAATAAGCCGGGTAAAAGGTGTTAATTTTGTGTAAGCAAAAACTTAATAAGTAATTGGTTGGTTAACAACTCGGGCTTTTGGCCCTTTTTACAACAATCTTTAACCTACTTATGAGCCGGCAAAGTGCCAAAGCTAACATTTTACAAAGCAATAAAGTATTAACATATAACTTTTGAAAGTAAAATTAGCTTATTACATAAACCTAAAAATCAATAAAATAGGTTTTAAAAAAAGGACATTTAATGTTAATAAATTATTAAAAGAAATATTTTAGGCTACTTTAAAAAGTAGTTTCTAACATAACTAACACCCTAATAACAATAAGTTTTTTATATATATTTAAAATACTTATTATTAATTGAATTGTGGAAATGAATACCTTCGAAGAAATAAATGTGAAAGGTTTTGTTGAGGAAGATATCGACCCCTCACTGGATCTGTTTGACGAAATTGAAAAACTAAAAAAGGAAAAGAATGCTGTTATCCTTGCCCATTATTACCAGGAACCCGATATTCAGGATATTGCCGATTATATTGGCGATAGCCTTGGATTATCTCAGCAGGCCGCAAAAACGGATGCCGATATTATCGTTTTTGCCGGTGTTCATTTTATGGCCGAGACAGCAAAAATTCTATCTCCTTCAAAAAAAGTTTTACTACCCGACTTAAAGGCCGGCTGCTCATTAGCCGACAGTTGTCCGCCGCATTTGTTTAAAAAGTTTAAGGAGCAATATCCTGGCCATTTGGTAATAACTTACGTAAACTGCACCGCCGAACTGAAAGCCATGAGCGATATTGTTTGCACCAGCAGCAACGCCATTGGGATAGTTGAAAGTTTGCCGAAAGATCAGAAAATAATCTTCGGTCCCGATAAAAATCTTGGTGCTTACGTAGCAAAAAAAACCGGCAGAGATTTGGTTTTATGGAACGGCGCCTGTATGGTTCACGAGATATTTTCGAGAGAAAAGATAACCAAACTAAAAGAACGCTACCCCGGTGCAAAACTACTGGCCCACCCCGAATGCGAGGAAGTAATTTTGCAGATGGCTGATTATATCGGCTCAACAACGGGGATACTGAAATATGCAACCAATCACCCGGATAAAGAATTTATAGTAGCAACCGAAGCCGGCATTTTGCACCAGATGCAAAAAGAAAACCCGGACAAAAAATTTATCCCGGCCCCGCCAAACAACAACTGTGCCTGTAATGATTGCCCGCACATGAAACGCAATACACTGGAAAAGTTGTACCTGTGTTTAAAGAATGGTTATCCTGAAGTTACGGTACCGCAGGATATAATAGAGAAAGCGGTTAAGCCTATTGAAAGAATGCTGGAGATATCAGCGAGGTTGGTATTGTAATTATTTTATTTTTTTGGATTTCACCGATTTGAGGATGATTTCACAGATTTTTTTTAAAACGATTTACCTGGATGATTTCTTGACGCCGCTATTATAAAAACTGTGTCATTGCGGGCGCAGCGCGGCAACCTCGTAACTATACAGAGCCGCTTAGCAGGTTATACAATTGGCATATTGGAAATAAATAGGTGAAATCATATAATGAAAAAGAAAAGTCTGTGCTTTCTACTCCTGCCAGTCCCGCTTTCCACTAATACTGCACAGGCCTTAGCCACCTGGCCGGTATTTGTTTCAATCGGGTTTAGTATAGTGGAGTTGTGCTGGTTGTCTGAACCAGGATTAAAAAGATTTTAGGGTCTTCACGATTCTTATCGTCATTATAAATACTTGATCATTATATTAAACTGTGTAATATTCGCATTTTGTAAAAAAGTAAATAACTGATAATCAAAATTTTTCATAGTGTTCCATGTGTTCCACTTGCAAAAATGGAACGCTTTTGCCTGCGAAGCGACCGTTGCTTATATCGAACTCACGTTAGGGAATAGACCCTAAAATAAAAAAAATTTTCCCGCCTACGGCGGATATAGTTTCCCACGTTGCGCCGGAAAACCAAAATTATCCACAAAAAAATGCACCGGATGTTAAAAACCGGTGCATTGCCCTACTCTTTATAATCTCTTCAAAAAGTATTGTAAATCTTAATCGGTGAAATCATCCCCCAATCGGTGAAATCACAAAAATTAAATAGCTTTAGC
>JBBRHI010000175.1:0-6241 GCA_038222995.1 Bacteroidia bacterium
GGGTACACCTTGTACCATTATTGATACACCTGAAGCAAAAAAAATGGGCTATACTCAATCGTGGATAGAGAGATTTTTAAGTAATAATCCGCAAACTAAAAAATGGTTTAAAATGTTTGTGCAGGTGCGAGGCATGAAAAAGCTTGAGAACTCTGTGTTACCTAATAACTACCAAAAGCTTTGGTGCGCGGGTAAATCATCCGAATTAATTGATGCGGAGTTTACCTGCAAGGAAATTATTGATCATTTAAAAGCGGAATATGCTAAGGCGCTTGCGGAGGTGAAGTTGTTGGCAATGTAGATTTTAGTTCGTCATTTCGATTCGCGCTTCGGCGGAAGGCAATTTCATTTATTGTTAATTTAATCTAGTTTTTACTTTTCTCTTTACTTTTTTCCTTGACGGAAAAAGTAACAAAAAAATCAATCCGCCGGCCGGCGGACAGCACCCATCTTTTCATGGCATGGAAAGCCTCTGCAATGCCACCTGAAAAATTGAAGTTCGCACTCTTGCTCAACCCGCATTATCTGTATTATATTTTATATCATGTGAATTTTCACCTTAAAATATAAACCCTTTGTATTTCGCGCATAAGATTACTATTATACATATATTTTCGAACCTTTAAAAAAGCTTTGAAATACTTGTAATTAAAGGGAATACATAAAATGTTTTGAACGACATATTTTTGGGGACGAACGACAAGCAGCTATTTTGAATTTATTATTACTTTCGCCCCAAATAATTTCTAATCATAAATAAAAAAACCTGTATGAAAAAACTTTTACCAGTAGCAGTAGGGATCCTGCTTTATCTCTTCCCTCACACTTTAACTTCACAAACCTATTCGGCATGGGGTACTGCTATTAATCAGCAGAATAATATGTACGATACTTTAAGTGCTTCCGGAGATTCCTTAAAGTTTCGGTTTGCCAATACCTATGCTACCGCTTGGGGAACACCTAAATTGGTGATCTACTATGAAGGAAATTTCGGAGATTATTATGATAATATGGATGTGTATGATGAGACATTAAACTATACGGGGTCAACTAATCCAAGCTCTTTCGGGTACGATTGTTCACCGGAAGATTCAACGGTCATCAATCCAACAGCGGCTAACATTAATAGTTGGACGGCAAACAACTCTATTATATTTACGTTTATACCGAATTCGGGTCCGGGTTTTTGTACAACGAGTCGTGTAAGAGCGCGTTTGGTATATAACTATTGCTTATCGGGCTTACCGTTACAGTATGCCGCTCTAAGTATTTCAAATGCAATGGTGTGCTCATCGGACGCACCTTCTGCATTAACCGGAACACCTGCCGGCGGCACGTTTTCCGGTATGGGAGTATCGGGATCCACCTTTAATCCTGCGGCTCTTGTGTCGGGTAATTACACGGTTTACTATACAGCAACCGATTCGCGTACGTGTACCAGTACAGGTACGTTAAATATAATTGTGAAACCTAAACCGGTGATTAATAATAACACTACAGTATATGCGTGTAATGGCGGTACAGTAAGCTTAAACGCAAGCCAGGGTAATGGTTTTGTATGGTTTTCTGATGCTAACCTTACGAATTCGGTATCTGCTAGCAGCAACTTTATAACGCCAACACTTACGCAAACTACCAATTACTGGGTGGCTGCTTCTGATGTAAATAATTCATTAGCTGTTACTTCTTTAACAAGTACTAACTTTGCCACTGTTGATGAGGAGAACCTTGCAGGCGATGATCGTGGTGGGATGGCTGTTACTAAAACACATATTTATTTAAACGGTGATAACAATGCCGTACGTTACGATCTTAACTTAACACCTGCATCAGGTGTACCATTGCCTATCCGCGACGGTATGTTCTCTGATCTGCGCAGCGGTAAAATTTGGTCTTTATAGAATACAACCTCAAATATGTCACCTACAAATAGTCCGAACCAGTTTAATGCTAATGCATTAAGGGGTTTAGACAGTAATCTTAATTTTACCAATGAATATATTTATTTATCTCAAACGCTTGATTTAGGTAACAACAATCAAGATAACGGAATTTTTGCAGGCTTCGGCTATTTAGGGTTATACAGTGGCGATACTCAACACTGGTATGTAGTGGATATGGATAACGGTATCGTATCTGATTTAGGTTTTTTAAGCGATCCTCAAATGAATAATTCAGAAAACTGGAGTGACTGGGGCGTATTGGAATCAAGCTGCGGAGGAGTATTTTCTGTTATCTACCGTAATAATACCGGTGGTGATAATATTAGCCGCCGTGTACTACCTAACGGTGCAGTAACTATTTTAAGTTCATTTGCCGACTTAAGTGATATGGCAAACTTAACCTTTAATCCTTGGAATAACCGTTGGTACTGGCATTATGAAAGTGGCGGCTCAGTATTTGGCGGAAATAATGAAACGCTTGGTTATGCCGATGCGGTTGGAACTAATACGGTATGCGGTTCAGGTGGCTTAGGCTGTCCTGCAAAAGTAACCGTTAATGTACCGGCTGATGTAACGTTTGCTCTTACATCTACGGTAACGTGTTTAAGTAACAGTGCAGTTGCATTGAACGGCGGCTTACCTGCGGGCGGAACCTATTCGGGCATTGGTGTGGGTACAAACACAAGCGGTACTGTTTTTTACCCGGCATTAGCCGGCACAGGCACCTATACCATTAACTACACCTATACAGATCCTGCAAGTGGATGTACAGATGCTGCTTCTAAAGCAGTTACGGTTAATCTTTGTGCAGGTATAGAAGAGCAAACCGGGTTAAACGGAATAGCTGTTTTCCCTAATCCAAACAGCGGTAACTTTTATTTTACGGCTAACTCTGATATTAAAAATTTAGTGATAGAAGTAATGGATGTTCAGGGACGTGTTATTTATACAAGTCATGAAAACACTGTCACTTCAGGTACTACACAAGAGATAAGCTTAACAGATGTAGAAGCAGGTGTCTATTTAGTGAAAATGACAAGCGGTGTAAATCAGCATATACAACGCATCAGTATTATTCGGTAATATTTAATTTGTTTTTAAAAAGGTGTTTCCGAAAGGAGATGCCTTTTTTTATGATTATTATTTTCAATAAAATGCCACCGGTTTATGATAATGCTCCCTGATACGCCTCTTAACGCCGGCACTCGAAGGGATAATCACGATGATATTTCAATACATTCATCTTTTTCCATTCTCACATCTCACCTTACACTTTCACCAACTCATTTTTAATAGCATACTTTACTAAATCTGCTACGTTTTTACATTTTGTTTTGTTATAAATATTTCCCCTGTGAAAATCAACCGTGCTGATGGAAATATGTAAGCTGTCTGCAATATGCCTGTTGCTTTTTCCTTCACATAATTCCTGTAATACCATCAATTCTTTGGGAGAAAGCGGGATCTCATCCAAAAAAGGATGCACGTGTTTTTCTTTTCTCAGCTTAAGCAACAATGCATCTGATACCTCTTTGCTAAAATAGACGCCTTCTGTATGTACGGCACGTATGGCATCGAACAAGATGTGTATTTCCACATTTTTGTTTAAATAGGCGTTAGCGCCGTTAGCCATAAATTCGTTAATGTACCCCGGCTCGTTATGCATGGTGAGCATGATCACTTTTACGTCAGGGAATCGTTTTTTTATGATGCCTAAAGTTTGCATGCCGTTCATAACCGGCATATCTACATCCAGTAAAATCAAGTCGGGCAAGTTGTTTTTCATAAGCTCCAACAACTCTTTACCGTTGGCTGCGCTCGCGGGTACTTCAAAACCCGGTTCATTATTTAATAATGAGGCAAAGGCTTCTCTCACCAATTGATGGTCGTCGGCGAGCATAATTTTAATTTGTTTCATAAAGTGTTTACTGCTTTGGGAGAGTTGAGTAGAACGCCTATGCTTTAGGTATTATAAATATAATTAATTTATTAAAATAATGTCATGGTGTTAACTCATTCAAAATTAGGTAAATTAATGTACCGTGTTACGGACACCTTTTTCAGAAAAGAACTGAGGATCTAAATGCATTCTGATTTTTTTTCTTATTAAAAGGTACACTTAACCGTTCAACAGTTAAAAAAACACCTAGGTAATCACCTAATTATACCCGGGTATTGGGGTAGGTAAAGAACCCAAAGTTTTTTTTAGAAGCTTAATTTACAGGATTTTACGTTTTTAAATATGTTTAAGATACAATTTGTTAAAGTACAAGGTGTGTTTATTGTGGTATGTTTGGGAGAGTCTTAGCCCCCGGATTTATTTAAACACTATATGTATGGAAGTAATTAACGAGAACGTAAATAATAATATCAATCACGTGAATGTGCATGTTAATATGGCGCATCCCGATAAAGAAACAGAACGTTCAAAATCATTTTACGAACGGATCGGGAAAACTGGAAAAACCATTGGGCTTATTCTTGCTATTACTACCGGAACATTTACATGTTGGCAAATTTTTAAATCATCTACTAAACATAAAATAGCCGGTGCATGGAAATTAAAATTTATTGTGCAGTCAAGTTCTTATAAACCCTATATAGGAGAAAGTCATACACAAAGAGTTTCTTTTTGCCAGAACGATTGTGAGATTACAGGAGAGGGAGAAAAATGGGAATATAATGGTAAACTATTGCCATTTGACAGTCATCGTATTCTAAAATATAAAGGAAATATTGATGATGATTGTTTAAAAGCAACTTACGAATTATTTGGGTTATTACGCAAATCAGACGGTAATATTGAAGTGACTTTAAGTGATGACGGTAGAAGTATGGAAGGAAAATTTACAGGCACTGCCGGAGACAGCAAGGGAACTGTAACAGGAGAACGTATTGATTAAATAAATGGAGCAAGCCGAAAATCCGATAAATAGTAGGCGTAAAATATAAAACTATGAAAAACACCTATGCATTTTTGTTGATTTTTTCAATTAACATTTTAATTGCCCAAAGAAATTTAAACCAGAAAAGTTTTAAGAACGTCGAATATAATTTCCTTAAAGACACATTTACGGGAGAAGAAAAAAACTGGATTAAGGAAAATGGTACAATACAGCTACGTATCAAAAATATTAATATGTTTTTATATAATGTAGAAATAAATCAGGAGAGGCAAAGTTTTCTTGATGATGTTTATAGTCCTGTAAAATGGAATACAGATAATAGTACACCTTATGAATATAAGAATCAGGGTAAAATATTAAATGCATTGAGTTTTCAGATCGAAGATCTATCACAAAGTTTATCCTACGTAAGTAATAGGACTCAAACCATTGACTCAGTGAGTAATTTACTACAGAAACTTATAAAACCGACTGGTAAAAAAGTTATAAAAAATGATCCCGATGCTCCAATCAGGGAATCTATTATCGATCAATCAAAGAAGTTCGCGGGCATCATTAATCGTATATATATTGCAAGAACAGAAATAGATACTCCTCAAAAGGCTATAGAAAATGCCTATCTATATTATAATATTATTTCAAGCACTTTATATACAGAAGGAAAGACATTAGAGCAATTGCGCTCTGTACGAGATAGTGTAACAGATTATCTCTATAGACCTTTAGCAAGCCGTCCCGGAAAGAAAGGTTTACCGGATGTGTTAGAAACTATTTCATACCAAAAAGATATAATTAAAACAAAGTGCACAACTATTATTCAAAACATACATGAATTGCAATTTATATTGAAAGACGTAAAGGTTTCTCTAGCACAATTAAAAGACGATGACACCCGAAAAATTATTGAAGGATTTCTTGACATCTCAGGTTCATTAGAAAATCTAAAAACTATTCAAACAGCATTAGAGGAGTTAAGAGATAATCTTGAATCTTCAGATCTTGACGCATTAGCAACAGATATTGGTAAAGTTTACAATTCATATACGGAGGGTAATTTTACTTTAAAGTATGAATTAACCAAGTTCGATGATTATGATAAAATTTATCTTAATCTATCTATTAAGCCAAAAACCGGTCTTAAGATAGCAACACCTATGAAAACTAAGGATCATATTATAGTTACCAATACATATTCTTCAATAAAATTTGATGTGAGCGCAGGCTTATGTTTAAATATGGGATTAAATGATAAAGAATATTATTACGATTCATTAAGTGTAAATAAAAAAGATACTATAAAAATAGTTGAGAATAAAAATGGTAGTAATTATTTTCCTTTTGTATGCACTCAACTTAATGTGTATTGGAAAGTTTTTCCAAGCAATGTTGGTA
>JBBRHI010000176.1:0-6234 GCA_038222995.1 Bacteroidia bacterium
TGCCTGATCGGTTTAGTATTTTGTATTTTCATTTTTGTCAGGAAAGCGGTGCATAAAGTAGAACATTTTGCTGTTAACCTTAATGAACAGATGACGGGTTCCTTAAAGAACTATTCTGATTCAATGTCTTATTCTAATACAACAAACCTCAAATCTAACGAACAAATAAAAACATTAAAAAGTTATTCTGAAAACAGTGCCGCTGTTCCTGATCAGTTTTATTATTATTTAGGATTTGAAAGCTATTACCGTTTTCCTTTGCGATACCCGTTTTCAATTCACTGCAATGTGTTTAAAGACAACGGCGAATTATTTAATGAAGCAGACGTAAAACGGTTTGATGAAAATGATAATGGCGAAAGAGCTGTTTCAATTGATAAGATCAGTAAAATTGCTTTTGATAAAAACCACTTATTGATGGATCAAAAAATAATTTCTACACGTTCTCCTGATTTTATTCACCATTATATATTGTTTTCTTTTGAAACCGGGCAAAGCCAAGAAGTTAATTCAGAAAAAGAATTAATAAAGTTGGCAAGGCAAAAAAACTATAAAGGCTCCGATAAGCTTATTACCATTGAAGAATATGGCAACTTGTTTCAGTGATTGATTTTTTAAATAGTATACTGTTTACCTTGGTGAATGTTTGGAGTAAGCCGGTATCCGTTTAAAAAATTAAAATAAAAGCACGACCAATTAATGGCCGCGCTTTAGCTGAACAATTTATTCTCAAATCTTTTTTAATCCTTAATTACTTTTAAAATGGATTGTTTGTTGTTAGAAATTATGATTAGGGTGTACATTCCTTTTGCTAAGTGTGAAAGGGACAATGTTGCAGAAGAGGTGCTCATTTTTTCAGTCATTACTAAAGCGCCAATGCCGTCATAAATTTGAATAACAGAGTTTATCAGCAACTCATTTCCTGATATAGAAATAACATCGTTGGTAGGATTAGGGAAAATAGCGGTAGAAAACGTATTCGTTTCAAATATTCCCGTACATAAATTCACGGTTATGGTTTTACTGTCAGAAGCAGAGCATCCGTTAATATCTGTATAGGCATAAGAAACGGTAAAGGTTCCGGCGCTTGAAACGGTAGGATCAAATGAGGATCCTGTTACACCGGGCCCCGTATAAATACCTCCTGTCGGAGTTCCTGATAAGGTTACCGGTTGGTCACCAACGCATAAGGCGTTAACAGAAGGTAAGTTCACGATCGGTAACGCATTTACTAATACCGTAGTTGTTTTAACGGTTGTTGAAGCGCATCCTGCAAGATAACCCGAAACTGTATAAACAGTAGTACTTAAGGGGATTACAATGATACTTGTTGAATTGGAGCCTGTACTCCAGGTATAGCTTGACGCTCCCGTGGCGGTTAACGTTGCAGACGAGCCTGTACATATAGAAGCTGCATTCACTGTTACAGGCGGCGCGGTAGAAACAATGATGCTAGTTGTACTTGTGCTCGTGCAGCCTGCCGAAGAGGTTCCGGATACCGTATACGTTGTATTGGAAGTGGGGCTTGCCGTTATATTAGAAGATGTTGATCCTGTATTCCAGGCGTACGTAACGGCTCCGTTTGCTGTTAATGTTGCCGTAGCCCCGCTGCATATAGTGGCAGAATTAACTGAAATAACAGGTGCAGGATTAACCGTTACGGTTGTAGTTTTTATGTTTGTACACCCTGAGGTAGTTCCCGTAACAGTATATACAGACGTACTAGCAGGTGTAACTGAAATAGAAGCAGATGTAGCACCTGTGCTCCAGCTGTAAGTTGTTGCGCCCGATGCAGTAAGGCTTGAAGTAATTCCCGCACAAACAGTAGTACTGTTTACCGAAACCACCGGAGAAGGCTTAACGGTTACGCTTAATGTTTTTGTATTTGTGCAAGTCCAGGATGCACCCGTAACGGTATAATTTGTAGTACTTGTTGGAGAAACAGATATTGTAGCTGTAGTGGCACCGGTATTCCAATTATAAGTGGTAGCACCCGATGCGATAACAGTTGCGGAACTTCCTGAACAAATGGTAGCACTGTTTACTGAAATTGTAGGGGTTGCAACAACTGTTACATCTACGGTGTTTGTAGCAGAGCATAAGGCATTAGCGCCTGTTACCGTATAGATTGTAGTTGCTGAAGGAGCAACTGCTACAGATGAAGTGGATGCCCCTGTGCTCCAGCTGTAGCTTGCAGCGCCGCTTGCGGAAAGAACGGTAGAGGATCCCGAACAAATGGTTGCATTATTTACAGCGAGTACAGGCGCTGAATTTACGGTAACACTTAATGTTTTAGTATTTGCACAACCACTTGCATTTGTACCGGTAACCGTATAAATAGTAGTTGCGGTTGGTGTAACTGAAATAACAGAGCCCGTTGCCCCCGTACTCCAGTTATAGGTTGTTGCTCCTGTGGCAGTTAAATTTGCAGGTGTTCCTGAACATACCGTTGCATTGCTTGCCGCAACTGCAGGCAAAGCATTAACAACAAATGTTTGTGTTATAGGGGTACTTGTTCCGCTTGCATTATTTGCCGTATGCGTCACACTATATGTTCCCGGTGTTGAATAGCTAATACTCACTACGGAAGTTGTAGCAGTGCTTGGCGTTCCTCCCGGAAAAGTCCAGCTCCAACCGGTGGGAGCATTAGAGGAGGCATCTGTAAATGTAATAGGTGAATTTACGCATTTTGTAACGGAGCTTGTTAAGTTAGCCGCCGGTGTTGCTACTGTAGGAACCCAATCAAGCTTTACGCCTGTAAAATAGGAATTGGCTGCAGGTGTTTGGTGATCTGCCGAAGGCCCTTTCGTAAAAGTATAAGAAGAAGTAGCTGTACCGGTTGTACCATGATTCCAGGTAGATTGTATGGTGACTTTATATACGGCATCAGGCTGTAATGTTCCCGTTCCCGCAGCGCCAATGCAACCATCCCATGTTATAGTATAACCCGTCCATGAACTTCTGGTAGCTCCCGTAGTCCCGTCAACTATGTTACAAGCACCTCCCAAACAATTTGCTGAAGAGGCGCATCCTGCATTTGCAGCCCAGGTCGGTAAATGATCCGAGGTTCCGGAACCGGCGTAACGCAATTTCGTTTTTACAAAGGCCCCTGAATTTGTTTGAACCCAAGCCGCTAACACGTGTTGAAAATTACCGTTATAGGTAGGTGTTTTAGCAACCTCAGTAAATGTAAAGGTTAGAGTGCCAGCTGTTTGAGCTGCCATATTTACTGACAGGCATAGCGACACATACATCATAAGTTTAGGTAATAGTTTTTTCATAAGTATAATTTTAATTTCAATAACAATAAGTACATTATCACATAGGTTAATAATCTTTATTAACGGTGACGAAGTTAAACTGCAAATCTGAAGTAAAACGGAAGCGTAAGAAAAAAGTGAAATTTAAATATGGGCTGAGTAGCCTATTAAATAAGGCATTTATAAATATTGTATTTTTTTGAATTTGTTTAGTGTACAACTGTAAATTGAATTCTACCGCGCAATACAGTAAACATATATCGTCATAATAGAAATAGAAGAGCTTGAGCTAAATTATATTTTTGATACGAACTCTATCAGTAATTTACACACCTCTGTATATTTTGTAAGCGGCAATGTTTTTTCAATATCATAAATATCATGGTAAGCTTGTATGCCGCCCATGGTATAAATAAAAAAACTCGGCACGCCTTTTTCCGTAAACCAATAATGGTCACTGTTTGCAGCCTTCCCGCGTTGTTTAATCTGTTTTAAATAACTTTTTTCAATATTAATTTGATTCAGCTTTTCAAATTGAGTTTTAAAAACAGTTGCGTTCACTGCCATAATCCCGTCATCGCCTGTTCCTAACAGATCTAAATTTGTGAGGAATTTAATTTTTGCTAAAGGAAACACCGGGTGTTCCGAATAATATTTAGAGCCCAATAGTCCCGCTTCTTCTCCGCTGAAGAAAATAAAAGCGATAGAATATTTTGAAGGGTGTAATTTATAATACTTCGCTAAATTTAGCAATACACTTACACCGCTTGCATTATCATTAGCCCCCGGAAAATAAGTATCCTTTCCCATAGCGCCTAAATGGTCGTAATGTGCCGTAAATACAACAAAGCTATCCGGATGTTGAATTCCTTTTATATACCCTGTTAAATTTTGACATTTAAAATCCGGGATAAATTTATTTTCAAAAATAAGGTCTATTGTTTTTAATTCATTCGGGAAAGAATCTTTTAATAATTCTACTATTGTTTGATCGGTTGTTTCTGTTTCAACCGTGTAGGTCAATTTCTTTTTTAATTTTACCTGAACAGGAACTTCTCTTCTTCCGTCAGTTGCTTTATAAGTAACACTGTCTGTTTTAAATAACTGAAAACCCATTTTAAGGGTTTTAGCAGACGGATAAATTAAATAATCCTTTCCGGGCGTTAATATTTTTCCGTTAAGAACTACAGACATGGCGCCCGGGAATGTATTTACAGGAAAAGAGTAGGGCTGTGAGTAGGATTTACCAAAGCTTAACAGGCCAATTGACTTTAATTCTTTTGTAATATAATCCGCAGCTTTGTTTACACCGTTATTAACATAACCTCTCCCTAAAAATTCTTTTGAAGTTAATTTTTTAATGACCTGCCTAGCATACACTGTATCCTGCGCATTGTAAGTAAGGGTTGTGAAAAAAAGTAAAACAAAAACAAAAATCCTCATAAATACCCGAGTTAAGAAAAACGTTTGTTGCTTAATGAAACTAATTTTTTCACCTGTTCATGTTCTTCATCCCAATTATATATCGATTTCAGGCCTTTTAAATATGCATCGGCTTCATCAGCCGTATTCACAGTATTTAATTGTTCAATGGCAATATTATATTCATTTGTATTGGCGGCAAATAATTCATTAATAAACCGGAACTTATCGTTAATACTAATGGTAAGCTTCGTTACGATAGTATGTTCAATTGCTTTTGTAACAACTTCAGACTTAGGAATAGTAAGGGTTTCAGGAACCTTTTCTTTTTCTGAATTAATAGCCGACTCTATAACAGGAGTTTTCTCTGTGATTTCAACGGGTTTAATTTCTTCTTTAACGTCTTGTTTCGGTTCTTCCTTTTTCAACTCCTTTAAAGGTTCGAGTATAGTTTCTTGTGCAGACATGATCTTTAAATGTAAATTCAGTTCAGGCGAAATATCTTTATGCTCTTTTAAAACAACGTAGGCTGCTATGAGCTTATTTGTTTCATTCATTGCTGAATGAAGCTTTTCAGCATACTCTGTACTCGGCGAAGCGTGCTTTTCAAATTTATCAATAGCTGTTTTTAAATTCGCTAACGAAGAAGTAATTTGTTTTAATAAGATGTCTGTCTGCATAATTGTGGATAATTATGAATTAAAATTACAGCATTTTATGGTTAGTTAGTTTATTTTTAAGGTTTGTTATCAAGATGTAATAAACATGTTTTTAGAAAACATTAAACATAGTACAGGCCGTAAAGGTTGGATAGAGGTGGTTTGCGGCTCTATGTTTTCAGGTAAAACAGAAGAATTGATAAGGCGTTTAAAGCGTGCGCAATTTGCCAAGCAAAAAGTAGAGATCTTTAAACCGCAGATTGATACACGGTATCACGAATTAAAAGTAGTGTCTCACCAGGGTAATGAAATAATGAGCACACCTGTTCCTGCAAGCGCTAATATTTTGCTGTTGGCCAACGATGTAGATGTAGTAGGGATTGATGAGGCACAATTTTTTGACATGGAACTGGTGAATGTGTGCAATCAATTAGCCGATAGCGGTGTGCGCGTTATCGTTGCCGGACTCGATATGGATTTTAAAGGGAAACCATTTGGGCCGATGCCCGCGCTGTTAGCGGTTGCCGAATATGTAACCAAAGTACATGCTATCTGTATGAATTGCGGAAGCTTGGCACACATTTCGCATCGTAAAACAAACGAAACTAACTTAGTAGTACTGGGAGAAACGGACAGCTACGAACCGTTATGCAGAGATTGCTTTAACGAAGTCAATACACCTAATACCTTATAATTAGTTTATCCAATCTTCTTTTTTGAGTTGGTACACGAAATTTAATTTTGGGGTTTCGCCGTAATATTCCATTTCTACTTCATCCGTTTTTTTAGCGCCTAATCTTTCTACTGCTTTTTGAGAACGGATGTTATTGGAGCCTACATGTAACACAACAGTATCAACAAACCGGAAGACATGATGTAACATAAGCGATTTT
>JBBRHI010000177.1:0-6231 GCA_038222995.1 Bacteroidia bacterium
TTTACAAGATGCAAGGCTTAAAGCCGCAACTGCAAAAGCAAATAAAGTAATTTTTTTCATTTTTAAGGTTTTTTTAAGTTTTGACAAATATAGATACTTTTTTTAAACCTGATATACCCTTTGCCGGGTATTTTCAAAAAAGACACTGTTAATTACGTCTTTAATATGTTAAATATTAGGTTTTATCGGCTCTTAACCTATAATAGTTGAATTTTGCGAAAAACAAAAAAGCTACCTTAAAAGGTAGCTTTTTTGCAATAGTTAATTAATTAACTGATTATTTTGTTTTGTAATCACAAGTACCACCAAGAGTAGTCCATTGAGTTCCTGCTGCATCACAAGAAGATTTTGCATCAGATTTTTTGATTTTACCTAAATCATAAGTATAAGTACCTTGGTAAGTACCTGAACTTACTGTACAAGTACATACGTAATTTTTTTTGCAAGAAGCAAAAGAAATTGCTATGAAAGCAACTGCTAATAATGTAATTTTTTTCATTTGTTTAGTTTTTAAAAGTTTGGTGCAAAAATAAGTTATTTTTTTAATTCACCAAAATATTTGTACGTGGTATTTTTAAACACCTAACCGTGAATAGTTTCTTTTTTACTGTAGTTTTTCAATACTCCTGCTTCATAATCAAGCCATTGCTGCCATCTCACATCAATATCCTCTGTAGCTGACCCATATTTCCTGGCAAAACCTATAAATAAAGTATAGTGATTGGCCTCACTGATCATTAATTCTCTGTAAAAACTTTTCAAGTCCTCAACATTGATCTCTTCAGATAATAATTTAAACCGTTCACAGCTCCTGGCTTCTATCATAGCGGCAAACAACAGGCGATCTATTAAAACAATTTCCTTTTTATGGCCTTTACGCATAAATTTATATAGCTCTCCCACATACTCATCTTTCCGTTCAAAGCCCAATGCTAAACCGCGGTCTTTTATTTTTTGATGTACCATTTCAAAGTGGGTAAGTTCCTCCTTAGCTAAGGTCAGCATTTCATCTACCAGGTCGGTATAATAGGGATAACTGATCATAATAGAAAGGGCATTTGTTGCGGCTTTTTGCTCGCAATAGGCATGGTCCGTTAAAATTTCTTCGATATTTTTTTCTACGATGTTAACCCAGCGAGGGTCTGTTTCCATTTTTAAACCGAGCATCTTTATAAATTTAGTTGCTGCAAATGTCGGAAACTAATTTAGAATATTACTCTAAATTTAAATACTACCCTCTAAGCTTATCCAGTAAGTTATTGAGCAGCATCATTTCATCTTTTGATAAAGAGCTGAAAATCTCCTTATAATCTTCATCAATGGTATCCAGTGCTTTTAACAGGTCCAAACCTTTATCGGTGATCACTACGTCTACACTTCTTCTGTCCACAGGGCATTCTCTCCTCACCAACAATTCCTTCACTTTAAGTTTATCTACAATTCTGGATGCATCGCTCATTCGGTCGAGCATACGCTCCTTTATTAATTTAATGCTGCAAGGGTTAGGATGCTGCCCCCTTAAAATCCGCAATACATTATACTGCTGTATAGTAATATCCGAATTTTTGAAGAAAGAGGTAGACATGAAATTCAACCAGTTTGTCGTATACATTAAATTAATAGCAAGCTTTTGCACCTCACTTTTAAATTTTTTCTGCTGTATTTCGTCTTCCAATTTCAATATTCACGTATTAAAAATCCCCTGTAAAATTACAGGGGATCCTTACTTTGGTCAGTTAATTATTTAGCTTTTGTGATCTCTACATTAATATCCAATTTCACTGTTTCACTTAAAGCCACACCACCTGCTTCTAAAGCAGCGTTGTATTTTAATCCGAAATCTGTACGGTTAATTATTCCCGTAACTTTAAAAGCATAACGCTCCATTCCGTAAGGATCTTTTACAATTTTAGAAGCGCCTATAGCTGTTAATGTAACCGCTTTGGTAACCCCGTGCATCGTCAAATCTCCTATGAGTGTATAAGTACCTTTTATTTTTCCGGGTTTCATGGATGTGCTTTTAAAAGCAATTTTCGGGTATGTTGCCACATCAAAGAAATCCGGGCTTTTTAAGTGCCCGTCTCTTTTATCATCATCCGTATTAATACTTGCAGCATCTACCGAAAAATCAACCTTTGCGTCTGTAAAATCAGTATCCGCTTTTGGCGAAGATACTTTTCCTTCATAAATTTTAAATCTGCCTTCTGTTTCACTCACCATCATGTGAGTTACCGAAAATCCTAATTTACTGTGAGAGGCATCTACATTCCAGTTTGTTTGTGCGTTTGCACCAAGCGATAAAGCTGCTACAGCTACTAATGTTGTTAAAGTTGTTTTCATAAATAGTTTAAGTTTTTAAATTATGACACAAATGTATGTTATAACAATATATGTTACAACATTTAATTTTAAATTTTTGTTAAATGATTGTTAATGAATTAATTTGATTTTAAAATTCCGATTTATTTTAACGTAAATATGTTCCGTGATTCAAATTCTGCTATCTTTGTTACCCTAAATTAAAACCCACGTTGTAAGTGGGAAACACGTTATGATAAAAATTACTTTACCCGATGGTTCCATCCGCGAATACCCAAAAGGAACCACCTCTATGCAGGTAGCACAGAGCATTAGCGAAGGTCTTGCACGCAATGTGCTGGCAGCAAAAGTTAGCAACGAAGTAGTAGACGCTAACAAACCCATTAACCAAGACAGTACGTTAAGCTTATTAACATGGAACGATGCCGAAGGTAAAAACACCTTATGGCATTCGTCTGCTCACTTATTGGCTGAGGCTTTGGAAGCCTTATACCCTGACGTAAAATTTTGGGTAGGCCCGCCTTTAGAAAACGGCTTTTATTATGATGTTGACTTGAACGGACAAACGTTAGCGCCTGCCGATTTTGAAAAGATCGAAGCAAAAATGCTGGAGCTTGCTCGTCAAAATAATGAATTTATTCGTAAAGAAATAAGTAAGGCTGATGCCATACAATACTTTACCGAAAAAGGCGATAACTATAAACTTGATTTGCTGGAACGTTTAGACGACGGTAATATTACTTTATACACCCAGGGTAATTTTACTGACCTGTGCCGCGGACCGCACATACCAAACACCGGATTCATTAAAGCCGTTAAAGTGTTGAATATTGCCGGTGCGTATTGGAAAGGCGACGAAAAAAATAAAATGCTTACTCGTATTTACGGTATTGCTTTCCCTAAAGATAAAGAGCTTAAAGACTATTTACTGTTGTTGGAAGAAGCTAAGAAACGTGATCACCGCAAGCTTGGTAAGGAGCTTGAGCTATTTACCTTCTCCGAAAAAGTTGGTGCCGGGTTGCCTTTATGGCTGCCTAAAGGGGCTATGCTGCGTGAGCGTTTAATTCAGTTTATGCAAAAAGCACAAACTAAAGCCGGCTATTTACCCGTAGTTACACCGCACATTGCCAATAAAGATCTATATGTATGTTCAGGCCATTATGAAAAATATGGGGCCGATTCGTTTCAGCCTATTAAAACACCGCACGAAGGGGAAGAGTTTTTCTTAAAGCCCATGAATTGCCCGCATCACTGCGAAATTTATAAAGCATCGCCTAAATCATATAAAGATTTACCGGTGCGTTATGCTGAGTTCGGAACTGTTTACCGTTACGAACAAAAAGGAGAATTACACGGATTAACACGTGTACGGGGCTTTACACAAGATGATGCACATTTATTTGTTCGTCCCGACCAGGTGAAGGAAGAGTTTTTGAAAGTAATTGACTTGGTATTACATGTATTTAATGCTTTGGATTTCAAAGAGTATACTGCTCAAATTTCGTTACGCGATCCTGAAAATAAAAGCAAGTACATTGGCTCTGATGAAAACTGGGCTTTGGCGGAACAAGCCATTATTGAATCGGCTGCCGAAAAAGGATTAAAAACAGTAACTGAATTAGGCGAAGCGGCATTTTACGGCCCTAAGCTCGATTTTATGGTAAAGGATGCTATTGGCCGCAAGTGGCAATTGGGAACTATACAGGTAGATTATAATTTACCTGAGCGTTTTGAATTGGAATACACAGGTTCTGATAACTTAAAGCACCGCCCCGTAATGATTCACCGTGCGCCGTTTGGTTCATTGGAGCGCTTTATAGCCGTTTTAATTGAACATTGCGCCGGTAAATTTCCTCTTTGGTTAACACCCGACCAGGTGGCTATTTTACCGATCAGTGAAAAATATAACGATTACGCAAAAAAAGTTTTAGAATTGCTAAATAATTCCGATATTCGCGGCCTTGTTGACGAGAGAAACGAAAAGATTGGAAAGAAAATACGTGATAATGAGTTAAACAAAATACCGTTTATGCTCGTTGTAGGCGAAAAAGAAGCGGAAGAAGGAACTGTAGCAGTGCGTGAACAAGGTAAAGGAGATATTGGTACAATGACAATAGAAGACTTTGCAAAACTGATACAAACAACTATTGAAAGCGATTTCAAACAAAAAAATAATTAATTAATAACTAAAAAGCGGAGGTCATTATTAGCGTTTTTAAGAAACCAATAAACAACAACAACAAAAACACAGGTCCTATAAAGCCCGGCACAGCGCCTGCTACCCCTGTTCCTTTTAAACGCCCAAGGGGTTTAAGAGAAGGGTTTAAACGTCCCGGAGTTAAAGAAGAACAACATCGTATCAATAAAAACATACGAAATACACCGCAAGTGCGTGTTGTAGGTGATGATATTGAAGCGGGTGTTTATCCTATTGAAGAAGCTATTAAAATGGCGGAAGAATTAGGAGTTGACTTAGTGGAAATTGCGCCGAATGTTGATCCTCCTGTTTGTAAGGTGGTTGATTACGGTAAGTATTTATACGAACTGAAAAAGAAAGCAAAAGAAGTAAAAGCAAAAGCATCGAAAGTAGTGGTTAAGGATATTCGTTTCGGGCCGCATACGGATGAGCATGATTACTTATTTAAAAAGAACCATGCCATGAAGTTTTTACAGGATGGTTGCAAAGTAAAGGCTTTTGTGTTTTTTAGAGGACGTGAAATTGTTTTTAAAGAACAAGGTACTATTTTGTTATTGCGTTTTGCCTCTGAACTGGAAGAATACGGTAAAGCAGAGCAGTTGCCGGTATTGGAAGGTAAGAAAATGTTAATGGTTCTTGCGCCGAAAAAAGTAAAATAAAGAGAGTACTAACAACTAAATAAAATAAAGTAAAATGCCAAAAATGAAAACAAACTCCAGTGCAAAGAAGAGATTCTCTGTAACCGGGACCGGCAAAATTAAAAGAAAACACGCTTTTAAAAGTCACATCTTAACCAAGAAGACTACTAAATCGAAACGTGCGTTAACCAAATCAGGCTTAGTACATGAGCGTGATATGAATAACATCAAGTTTTTATTAGCGATGTAATTTTAATTGACCCGGTAGAAAGGTCAAAAAAACAAATGTTTAACCGGATTTTATGTACCAAAGCTCTCGTAAAAACGAGACGCGTAAAATCAAAAAACTAAAAAAAAGAAATGCCACGTTCAGTCAATCATGTAGCCAGCAGGGCTCGCAGAAAAAAAATCCTTACTTTAACCAAAGGTTATTGGGGTGCTAGAGGTAATGTTTGGACCATAGCCAAAAATACCTTAGAAAAAGGTTTAACTTACGCTTACCGCGATCGTAAAAACAAAAAACGCACCATGCGTAGTTTGTGGATCCAACGTATTAACGCCGGTGTGCGCCAGTACGGAATGAGCTACAGCGAATTTATCGGTAAGGTAAATGCGAAAAACATTAACTTAAACCGTAAAGTATTAGCTGATTTAGCAATGAATCATCCTGAAGCTTTTAAAGCGGTTGTAGATCAAGTAAAATAATTTTATTTGTTATATAAATGAAAAGCTCTGCATAAATGCAGAGCTTTTTTGTTTTATGTACTCTCTTAATTGATATTTTCATAATTTAATTTAACGAGTAAGTTTGATTTTATATGAATTTTTTTGCGTTGAAGAAAGAACAATTTCTTTTTTTGTTAATTCCAAAATATCCCAATCTGTAAGCTCTTTTTCAGGATTTAAATATTGCTTAACGCAAGCAATAGGATTGCCCCCGCAAAGCTTTGATCCTTCATATAATCCGGTTGTTTCTAAAGATAACGTTTTATTATGATTAGAAAAATGCATTATGTTTTGTTGAGCCCACATTGCTTGAATATATAAATGCGGATGATACTTTGTTTGCTCTTTGAG
>JBBRHI010000178.1:0-6201 GCA_038222995.1 Bacteroidia bacterium
TCAGCGGTGCATTTTTTTAATATTCAATATAATTAAATGTTACGTCATAAATTTCAGCAAACTCTTTCCCGGCATCCAACATATCATCATCACGCTTATCATAATGCCATTCGATCTCGATTTTGTAATCATTCGCAATCAGTTTTTTTATAATCGCAATAATATCGGCAATGTATTTGGCGGAAGTAGAGTTAAAATAATCAAGCTTAAATACAAATGTAACTTTCGAGTTGCCGGTTGATTCATTTTTGCGCCAGTACAGAATAGATTCCAGATCGGTAATCCATTTAATAACCGGGCCGTAAAATTTACCTGCATTTTCAGGCCTTGATTCTCCTGAGATTTCAAATCGGTTAGAGTTAACGTCGAAAGTTATTTGAGGAGAGTCTTCTGTTTTGGTAATAATTAACGAGTCCATAGTGTTTAATTTGTGATATTAATTTCTGCCTGAAAAATGTATAATGAGCTTGAATCGGTTAGTGATTTAAAATCATATTTTATTTTATTTTCTGATTTAATGGCGATGTCGATCATTCCTAAACCGGCGCTGTTTTCATCAGTTCGTTCTGAAACGAGCTGTTCACGATAAAGTTTTTTCAGATCGCTAAGGTCAAGGTTTGAAATAAGGTCGAGTTTTTTTGTTAATTCGGTAATCTTACTGTTTAAAATAGGATTAGCGGTAACGATTTTATAATGTGTATCTGATTTAGTTAACAGCAACATCGATGTTTTCTTTTCTTCGGGGGAAGAATGTTTGCTTACGTTTTCTATACTTTCTACCAGTATAGTATATATTTTTTTATTGACACCCAGTTCTGCACCTGAACTATCTATTTTACTCCTGCTTAATTTTAAAAGAGCCGAAGCCATAGAATGATCGAAGTGGCCCGTAAAAGCAACAAGAATGTTTTTCTCATTCATGAAGTGATATAAATTATAAGCTTGTGTACTATAATTCATTTAATGTGGCTTTTACGTTCGGGGCAATTTAATATTGTAAATATAATGCCTTTAGAGTATAGTTTTATAGTTGTTGTATTATTAAATAATTAAATACGGATTCCTAAAATTAAAATGTCATCAATTTGGCTTCTGTTTCCTTTCCAGTTAACAATCCTGTCTTCCAGTATAGCTGATTGTTCTGCAGGAGGCAGCTCACAAATAGATAACAACAGTTCTTTAAAAGGTTGGTAAAAGAATTTTTTATTCTCCGGCCCTCCAAACTGATCAGCATAGCCGTCGGAGAACATATAAAGCATATCATTCGGCATTAGGTCTACCGAGTGATTTTGAAATCCTGATCCGTTCGTGTTTTTTAAGCTTCCGATAGAACGTGAGGTTGCTTTTATTTGAATGCACGCTTTATTTCTAAAAATAAACAGCGGGTTATGTGCTCCCGCGTATTCAAGTTTGCTCAAATTTTTATCTATGGAAATAAGGCATATATCCATACCATACTTAGCGGTAGTGGTTTGATTATTTTGTTTTAAGCTTTGCAGGATTTTTGTATTCAGCTCATTTAAAATTTCGGCAGGGCTATAGTTCGTGTTTTCATTAATGGTATCATTTAACAGGTTATTACACATTAACGACATAAAAGCGCCCGGTACCCCATGCCCGGTACAATCTGCTACAGCAATAAGCACTCTGTCGTTGCCTTCATAAAGCCAGTAAAAATCGCCGCTTACAATGTCTTTTGGCCTGTATAATATAAAATGATCTTTAAAATACTTACTGACCTCTTCCTCTGCCGGTAAAACAGATCGCTGAATATCCTTTGCGTATTCTATACTGTCGGTAATCATATTATTCTTTTTTTCTATCTCTACCTTTTGTTTATGGATTGCGTCGTTTTTTAATTCCAATAGTTCATTAGCGGCTTTCTTTTGATTATAACTTCGCAGCATAAATAAACTGATAAGCAATACAAGGCCCAGTACAATAAATAAAGCATTTCGTTGCAGCTGTTTTTTTTCTGCCTCCAGTTGCTGCTTACTTATTTCATCATCTTTTTTTACAAGCTGCTGATCTTTTTTAGCCGTTTCATATTTTACGCTTAACTCTGTGAGCAGCTTATTGTACTCTTTACTTATAAGTGTATCTTTTAATTGCGTATATAAAATTTGAAATTCATACGCCTTTTTATAATTGCCCAGCTTTGAGTGTATGCTTGCAAAACTAAAATACAGGTCCCTGATATAAAATTTATTGTTTACTGCTACAGCGCCTGCATAGCAGGTGTCCAGGTACACCAATGCTGTTTTATAATCGCCTTTTGCATAATAGACGTCTCCTATAGTTCCGTAAATAGAAGCTTCCATATCGGAGTTTTTATATTTCTTAGCTTGGTTTAATCCTTCAAATGCTTCCTTTAAACTTTTGTCAAATTCTTTTCTGCCGGCGTAAATGTATGCCAGTTTATTTTCAGTATCAATTACACCGTTTACAATAGTGTTTTTCTCGTACAGTTGTTTTGCTTTTAAAATGCATTCAAGTGCTTTTTTATGCATGCCTTTAAAAACAAAGGTTTGCGATTGGTCATTATTGGTTTCGTTATAATACGTGTCGCCTATCCTGAATAAAACATTTGCCATGTCAATTTCCGAAGGAATGCTTTTAAATATGTCGAAAGATTTATTATAGAACCGTAATGCTTCCCTGTAATTACCTTTATTCTGATAAACGATCCCTATCGTAAACAATAGTTTTCCCTCCTGGTTTTTATCACCTATCTCTTCCGATAGTTTTAAGGCCCGTAAATAAAACTCCATTCCCTTATCATAATTTTTCTGCGCGTTATAAAGCTCTGCAATTACATTAAGTGTTCTTATAATCTTTGTTTTATTGCCTATTTCGTATTGTACCTTTAAAGCCAGGAATGTATACTCGAGAGCTTTTTCCGGATTATTATTGACCCTATATACAAAGCCCGCATTTAACAGGCTTTTAGCAACACCTCTTTTAAAAGATAAGGTTTGTGATAAGCTAAGGGCATCTTTTGCATATTGTATAGCCGAATCAAGTGAGGTGAGCCGCATCTCTATGCAAAGCGCGTTTAAAATATTTACTTTAGCGGTATCCTCTTTCGACGCGTTTAACAGCACCGTTAAAGAATCTATTTTTTTTGTTTGTGCCCGGCTCGTACTAATGAACAAGCCGAAAAAGAGAATGAAATAACAAACGTGAATTTTTTTCAAAACCAATACTTATTTAAAAACGGTGAATTTAGTATAATACATATTTCCCTGTTGGTCTGTACACTTTATCGTATATATTCCGTGGGGCAATGTTTCAATATTAATATTCAATAGGTTGGTTAAAGGAGATTCCTGCGTTAAAGTTGTCTTCCCCGTAACGTCAGTTATTTCCGTTTGTTTTATTGCAAAGGCGGCTTTTACAGTTATGGAAGAAGAGGCAGGATTAGGAAACAATGTTAACAAACCTGAATTGTTATTGGTTAAACTGATTATGCTTACCGGTTTACTGCAATCATTACGGAACGAATCAAAAAAGTTTCTGGCGCTTGTAAGTGCAGGAGTAAAACAGGTAAAATGATCGCCGGTTTGTAAAACATTTACTAACGATACATTCGGCGCTCCTTTTGCTACCATACTGTCACGTGCCATAATACTGTTACCCGGCAATACTAAAGGGTCGCTCCCGCAATAGCATATCCTTAAAGGCATCATAGGTTTCCACGAATAATTATCGTTTAACATCAGGTCACGTTTCAACGGATGTTTATGTAGGATCGTATCTGCTAATAAACTTGTAAGGACAGAATCCTGCATAAAATGGTAAGCATTAACCGGTAAAACGGCGTTTAACGAATTAAACGTGCTGTTGCCGTTTAAGTAAGGAAGAATGGTTGTATTATAAGGTGAGTCATAATAATTATTAATGTTTGAATATAAGTTACCGTAAACCGTTTGGTAGCTGTTAATTACATAAGGTGTAAAGGCATTATAGTCGTAAAGAGAATCGGTATATACTTTTAACTGCGCTCTCGAAAGAGAGTAGGGTCCCGATAAAGTAGCTCCTGCTACTACGTTAAATTCCGAATTTAAATTATTGTCCTGGATATATTTTAAGGTAGCCATAGCCGAATGCCCACCCTGTGAATAGCCTGTAACAAATACCTTATTGTTCAATCGTAAACGCATGCTGTCATAAAGGCATTCTCTAACAGCCCTCATAAGGTCAATACTTGCTGTGGCCTCCGTTTCGGAATGTAAGAAAGGATGGTACCCTGCATTATCGCCCAAGCCTAAATAGTCGGGCATAGACACAACATAGCCTTTTCCGGCAAACCATAAACCGTCGTAATTACTGTATTGTACCGACGGTACTTCTGTTTTTTTAAGCACGGTTCCGTGCCCGTATGAAAGTAAAGGAAACGTATCGCATGTTGTAGAAAACGGCACCATTAAAGCGCCCGATGCAACCGTAGCATTGTGAAAAGCATCCGTTGTGTTATATAAAACTTTGTAAATTCGTGCGCCGAAATAGGGGGCGCCTGCACCGCCAATAATAGAGGATACCTGTGCAGGTGTTTTAACGGCAAGTAATGTAATACTTACAAAGTGTTGTGCGATGCCGGTGTTTATAATACATGCAGAAAATAATAAGAGTAAGTTTTTTTTCATGACGCAGCGTTTAATTAAATTTAGAGGTCAGTATTCTTTATTAAAGTAAAATTTAACCGGTATGCTTGTTTAATCAGTGTTTATAAATATAAATATAAAAAAGTAACCTACCTGCGTGCTTATATTATATTTTGTTTAATTCTTTATGTTAATTTTCTTGGGATCATCCCTTTCTCTTTTTTATAAAATTAAATTAAAAAACTTATTCTTAACTAAATACGATAACTGATGTATTTAAAATAAAAATCCCCCGGAGTAATTCTTCCGAGGGTTTAATATGATAAAACACTTTTTATTACAAGACTGTGATAAATTGATACTAATACAGCATTTTAGTTCTCATTCTTTATTTTTATTCCTTAACCTTTCTTATAAGTAGGCCTGTTAAAGCTTCCGCCTAATGATTTACCATAACCCGGGCTTGTGTTAAAACGTAAGCTGAATTCCATGCCCCCCTTTAATTTAGATGTAGCCGTTAACTGCGAAACATTTAAATCGTAGCTCGCCCCTAAGGCAAACTTATCGTACTGGATCAATAAAGTAGGGATAACGGCATCACCCACCCGGTAATAAGCTCCTAAAGAAATAGCACAGGCTTTTTTAATACCGGTATATACCGACTGATCCTGGATAATGTATTTGAACATAAAGCCCGCATCAATTTCCTGCGAAGGGCCTTGCCGCATGTACACCAAGCTCGGCACTAAAGCTACACCGGCACTTTTTATCCCGATGTCAAAATTGGCATGCGCAATTACTTTAGCATATTGGCGGTCACCTGTGCCCGCAAATGAATACTTAGGAGCGTTAAAATGGAAACCCGAAATACCGACATCAAATTTAGTTCCGTCCTGCGCGCTTATGTATCGTTCACTTTTTGCATAATGGTAGTCGACCCCCGCTACAAAATCGCCCTGTAAAATAGTGCTGTAAGGCACCGCTTCACCCGATGGCGTGGTAGCATTGTATTTATAACCGTCGTACTGGCTTTCCCATTTCAGTTTTGTAGGGTCAATGGTTTTGTAATTAAAACCGCCGCCTAAACCTCCTGATAGTTTACCGTATTGCGATACTTTTATAACTACATTAAAACCTAAATTTGCGGCTAGAGTGCCTAACGACGCATCGCCTGCCTGATCTCTGAATAAACTGAAGGAGGAACCCACATAGGCTTTTTTAAGCTTTAAGTGTTTAAGCGCTTTTTCTACACTGATCCCAAAAGTTTGGTAAGGAGCGGCAACACTGGCCCATTGATTCTTATAATTGGCAATAATCCTTGTATCATAAGCTGTGCAGCTTAAGGCCGGGTTAAGGATCACGGGCGTTTCATTAAACTGGGAAAAATGGATATCCTGCGCATTTCCTAAAAATGGTAAGGTAAAGATCCCTGCAAGTAGTATTTTTTTCATAGTATATATATTCATGATGTATTAATCTTATTTGATAAGGGTTATATTTCCTTTGATATTAAACGGTTTACCGTCGATGGTTATTCCGTCGGCCCTGTATACGAAGACACCGGTGTCCATATTTTTTCCTCTGAATGATCCGTCCC
>JBBRHI010000179.1:0-6170 GCA_038222995.1 Bacteroidia bacterium
AAATGCCGGAGAACCCTGCACAATTTCATTTTCTTTTTCTATGGCGCTTCCAACACCTGCCTGGCCGGCTATTTTAACGCCGTCGGCAATTTTAATATGCCCTACAATGCCAACTTGCGCCGCTATCATTACATTTTTTCCTACTTTGGTAGATCCCGCCACGCCCGATAAGCCTGCAATAACGGTATTCTCCCCAATTTCTACATTGTGCGCTATCTGCACTAAATTATCAAGCTTAACGCCTTTGCGTAAAATGGTAGAACCAAGGGTGGCTCTATCGATAGAACAATTAGAGCCTATCTCAATATTATCTTCAATAACGACGTTGCCAATTTGAGGAACCTTTGCAAACTCCTTACCGTCTTGCGGTGCAAAGCCAAAGCCGTCGCTGCCTATAACCGTGCTTGAATGTACAATAACATTAGCGCCTAAATGACAATCGTGGTAAATTTTTACACCCGAAAATAATGTTGTATTGTCCCCGATAGTGCAATTATCGCCAATGTATACATGCGGATAGATTTTTACGTTATCGCCTATCTTTACATTTAAGCCAATGTAAGCAAACGCACCAATGTAACAGTCTTTACCGTATTTAGCATTTTCGCCGATAAAGGACGGTTGCTCAATGCCGGTTTTAGTACCGGTTACCTGCGAATACATTTCGAGTAATTTAGCAAAGCTTGCGTAAGAATCTTCCACACGAATAAGCGTACAGCCTTGTTTTAAAGGCTTTTCCAAACTCAGGGTTTTATTAACGATCACAATGCTTGCGTTAGTGTCGTATATGAAATTGGTGTATTTTGGATTCGCCAAAAACGAAAGTGTTCCGGGTAATCCTTCTTCTATTTTAGATAAGTTTGAAACAGTGGTTGTTTCATCGCCTTCTACTGTTCCGCCTAATAAGGCTGCTATTTGAGCTGCAGAAAATTCCATCTCTCAAATATAATATTTTTATTGCTTCCGGGATGAGCTTCCGTGTAATTTATTGACATACTTTTTAACTAAAATCCCTGTAAAAAATATGGGTTTAGGACTACATTAAATTGTGAATTTTAACCCCCAGCCATGCTGAACCCTAAAGCTTGCAATAGGGTTTAGTCCTGTAATAAACGTCATATTTATCCCGGGCTTAAGCTCATAATATACATTTATTCTTTTCCAAAACATTTTTTTAGAACCAAGACGGATATTAGCTCCCAAGGGCACGTAGGCGTTAATGTCGTATTCATTTACACGAAATGATTCCTGTTTTACAAATACCTGGTCAAGCGCCGCGTAAGGAAAAGAGTTGTCATGTTTTTGGTTGCTGCCGTATACCGTATTGGATGTTAAATAAGCAACATTAACGGTTGTATTAAAAGACATACACGCTGCAATACCTGCACCGGTATAAAGATAAACAGGTTTTTGACGATTTGTTGAGATCAGGAAGGAAAGATCAATTCTAAGCATTTTGGTGGAGTAATTTGCTGTATACGTTTTGGCATTAATTGAGTCTAAAAAAATTTTACTGCCGGTTGTGTTTGAATATAAGGTGTCGGCACGTTTGCTTGTAATCGTTTGCGCCATAGCATTTGATTGTTGTTTATAAAACGCGAGCCCTGCTCTGAATTGTATATTTTTTTTATAGGCCGTTTTATTTTTATCGGAAAATTTAAAAGCGCTATACATACTAAATACCGGGCTACTGTTTATGTTAAGGCTGTTAAAACTTTTTCGCGAATCTTTTCCTTGGTCATAAGTTGAAATATCGGCTTTATAGATCATAGAGTTTTGCGGAGCAATTTTTTGAATGTCACTCATGTATAATGTATTTTTAAACTCTGTAAGTAAGGTAAGTTGCATGCCGACATCGTCTACGCGTATTCGTTTTACAGGGGTTAAAGAATCCTGTGCGCGAAAACAAGTCACTAAAAAGAAACAGAAAATAACAGCACATACGTTTTTCATAAGTGTAAAATTTAGGAAGTTAAACGTATAACGGGGATTAAGCCACTATATTGTTAGGCTTATACTTTTAATGCATTGTATTTTGCATCAAACTCTTTTATAATAAGATCATTTTTGCGGATAGAAGCCTTGAGCCATTCCATGTAAATAACTTCTTTTTCTAGATCAGTTAAACCGTAGTGCGATACTTCTTTACGCACCTTGGTGCTGAGGTTATACATGCACAACGCCGCGCATACACTGATGTTGAAACTTTCCGTAAAGCCGTACATCGGCAGTTTTACAAATTCATCCGCCATGTCTTCCACATCTGTTGTAATGCCTGTAAGCTCTGTGCCAAACACCAAGGCAAAGGGTTTAGATACATCTAACTCCTCTAACGATACACTGTTTTTATGAAGCGACGTAGCTACTATTTTATAACCCTTGTCTTTTAGGTCTGTTAAACACGCTTTAGTATTATTTTCAAATTTTTGGTAACGGTTCAGTGTCAGCCATTGGGTTGAACCCATCGATACATCTTCACTGATTTTGTATTTATTACGGTTTTCAATAAAATGAATGTTTTGGATCCCGAATATATCAGCACTGCGAAGCACTGCGCTAAAGTTATGCGATTGGTAAACATCTTCCAAAACCAGTGTCATATGGTTGGTGCGCTCTTCCAACACTTCGTGTAACCGGCCCCGGCGGCGCTCGCTCACAAACCCTTCAAGGTATTCGGTCAATGCTTTTTTATAAGCTGAATCATTCATTCGGCAAAGATACTGTTTTTGCTTAATTCAGTCAATGCGTGCTTTACGAATCGCTAATAACTAACGGGGAATCCCTAAATATTGCTTACATTTGCAAAAAAATAACAATACATGAGTAGAGACAGCCAGGGCCCTAGAAAAACATTTTCAAAAGGAGGCTCATCGGATTTTAACAAGCGTAAATCCTTTTCAAGTTCTGAAAAACCAAAAAGAACATACAAATCTGCAGGTTCCGAAGGTTCTTCGTTTAAAAAACGAGACGGTGACTCTACAGAAAAACGCACCTATACTAAGCGCGACGGTTCTGAAAGCAGGCCGCGTAAAACGTTTGACGATAAAGAAAAAAAATCGTTTTCGGGCGGTGAAAAAAGAACTTACACAAAAAGAGACGACAGTTCCGGGCCTCGTAAAAGTTTTGGCGACGGTGGTGAAAAACGTTCTTATACGAAAAGAGACGACAGTTCAGGGCCTCGCAAGAGCTTTGGCGCCGGCGGTGAAAAACGTTCCTATACAAAAAGAGACGACGGCGAACGCGGGCCGCGTAAACCTTTTGGAGACGGTGAAAGAAAACCGTTTATAAAAAGAGAAGACGGAAAATATGAAAGCTCAGGTCCGCGCAAAAGTTTCGGTGACGGCGAAAAGCGTTCCTATACTAAACGTGACGATTCTGACGGGCCTCGCAAGAGCTTTGGCGGTGACAGCGAAAGCAAGCCGTTTGTAAAGCGTGCCGACGGAAAATATGAAAGTGCCGGCCCTCGCAAAAGTTTTGACGGCGGCGAAAAACGTTCTTATACTAAACGTGATGATTCTGACGGGCCTCGCAAGAGCTTTGGCGGAGACAGTGAAAGCAAGCCGTTTGTAAAACGTGCCGACGGAAAATATGAAAGCGCAAGTCCCCGCAAAAGTTTTGACGGTGAAGAAAAACGATCTTACACAAAAAGAGACGACAGCGAACGCGGCCCTCGTAAAAGTTTTGGCGATGATGAAAGAAAACCGTTTGCAAAGCGTGAAGACGGCGAAAAAAGAACGTATACAAAAAGAGATGATTCGGAAAGAAAACCTTACGCAAAACGTGATGATGATAGGAAGCCTTACGGCGATAAAAAACCCTATGAACCAAAATTATCAAAATCGGAACGGGTAGTAGAGAAATCTAAAAAAGCAGGCCCTTCAAAAACATCTGATCAAAAAAATGTAGAGGACGGTGCAGTACGCCTTAACCGTTATGTGGCTAATGCGGGAGTTTGCTCACGCAGAGAAGCTGACGTATTAATTGCAACAGGTGTTGTAACCGTTAACGGGAAAATAGTAACTGAAATGGGCTACAAAGTAAATCCTACAGATGTAGTTAATTACGGTGGTGTTCCTATTAAAAATGAAACTAAAAAATATTTGCTGCTTAATAAACCTAAGGATTACATTACAACCATGGACGATCCGGAAGAGCGACGTACAGTAATGGAGTTAATCCGTAAAGCATGTAAAGAAAGATTATATCCTGTAGGAAGATTAGACAGGAATACTACGGGTATTTTATTATTTACAAACGACGGTGATATGACGGCTAAGTTAACACACCCAAAATTTGATGTCCGTAAAGTATACCACGTCAGCCTCGATAAAAAAATGGCTTCGGAAGACTATAAGACCTTAAGCGAAGGCTTTGAATTGGCAGACGGCTTTATTAAACCCGATGCGGTGGAATATGTAGGAACGGGTAAATTTGAACTGGGTATTGAAATCCATAGCGGGCGTAACCGAATTGTAAGAAGAATGTTTGAACATTTAGGATATGAGGTTGTAAAGCTTGACAGGGTTGCCTTTGCGGGCTTAACTAAAAAAGATCTGCCTCGCGGAAAATTCCGTTTTTTAACGGAGAAAGAAGTAAGCTTTTTAAAAATGCTGGGATAGTTATAGAAGAGACTCTTTGATTCAAGGGACTAAAAAGATTGAGAGATATGAGACGTGAGATTTGAGAAAATTGTACGGATCATATCTCTTTTTTTTGCTTTGCGGTCACTTTTTTCTAAATATAAAACTTTGCGGCCTTTGCGTTTAAGCCTCCAACACCTTACATTTATAAAAACTATCCAAGCTCTGTGTCGCTGTGGTGAATAAATTAAAAAAAACATGAATAAAATATACTACCTCTCTACCTGCGATACCTGTAAACGGATCATCTCTGACCTTGAATTAAAAGAAAAAAAATTTGAATTTCAGGATATTAAAACCGATAAGATCACAGCACTTCAATTAGAAGAAATGAAGAAAGCTACAGGCAGTTATGAAGCTTTATTCAGTCGTATAGCAAGGAAGTATAGGGAACTTGATCTTGGCTCTAAAGCGCTGACTGAAAATGATTATAAAAAATACATCCTGGAGGAGTATACCTTTTTAAAACGCCCGGTTATTTTTATAAAAGACAAAATATTTGTCGGCAACTCTAAAAGCACCATAGAGCAGGCAAAAGCAGCACTGAAATAACATTATAAATGCCCTGATTTTATGTTTTGCATACCTTGGTAATTAAATAAAATATGCTTAGTCCGATCGATAGCTATTATGCAACACAAGAAGAACCTGTTAAAAGTTGCCTGCAATTTTTGCGAATGCATATTTTAAAGGCAGGTCCGGAAATAACGGAAGTATGGAAATACGGTATGCCGTTTTTTTGCTATAAAGGAAAAATGATGTGCTATGTGTGGACCCATAAAAAATACGGACAACCTTATATCGGGATAGTAGACGGCAAGTTGATAAACCATCCCGACCTGATCACAGAGAAGCGTGCGAAGATGAAAATTCTTTTAGTAGATCCGCAGAAAAATATTCCGGTTAAAAAGATCAGTGTCCTTCTTAAAGAAATGCTTGCTTTAAGAGCTCATTAACGCCATTAATTTTTTAGTTTTTTCTTCGTTATCCATCGGTGCAACCACTGCTTTTCTTTTTTCTATATCACCGGTCGTAAATTCTTTATCGAAAAATTGTTGTATAGCAGAAAGGTAGTCTTCCCCGCTATCACAAATTTCACAGGCGGCTGCCATTTGCGTACCGGCCAGCATATTTGTGTTGGCTAATACAAAGCGTCCGCTGTACAATACGTTTAATAGTTTTAATTTTAAACCTGTAGTCTGAGGGGTGTATAAGCAGTGTAACTGAGCGTTTGTGATTAAACGTTGCATTTCTTGTTCAGTGCAATTTTCAATTAACTCAATATGCGCGTACTTTTTTATTTTTTCAATGAGTTGTGCCGGAGGGTTTAAGCCTGCAATGATTACCCGATGCTTAATTTTTGAGAACACCCTGTCTATTAACCATAAGGCTGCTGCGTAATTTTCAGACACTGATAAATTGCCGTGGTATAGAATGTAATCCCCTTGCCCCGGTTTACAGTTTAATGTGTCGAACGCATGAAAGCTCGGTAAATAAACAGAGGGTGTACCGGGATACGTTTTTTTAAAG
>JBBRHI010000180.1:0-6164 GCA_038222995.1 Bacteroidia bacterium
GGGTTATTCAATTATTACAAAGCCTTCTGTAACACCTGCATACATAACCGTTTCAGGAGATACACCCGAAATAAATACGGTTGATACCATTTATACACAACCCGTTAACTTAAAAGATGTACATGAAAATTACAGTGCGCCTGTAATGCTAAAAAAAGTATCTAACTTAAATTACAGTTCTAAAGAAGTTCAATTAAATTTTACGGTAGACCGGTTAACAGAAACAAGTATAAAAGTACCGGTACAGATCATGAACAGAACAAGCAATGAAACCGTGAAACTCTTACCTGAATTTGTAACCATACATTATCTTGTAGCCATGAAGGAATATGATAATATTGATGTGAATTCATTTAAAGTAGCCGTTGATTACGCCGATATACTTGCCAAGAAAAAAACATTGCAGGTTGACCCGGTGAGAAGTCCTTCAGAAATAAAAATATTAAAAATTGAACCTTCATCTATTTCTTATTTAATTTACAAATAATGATTGTAGGGCTTACAGGTGGCATAGGGAGCGGAAAAACAACTGTTGCCAAATTGTTCGAAACAATGGGGTGCATTCTTTACAACTCTGATGAAAGAGCAAAGGATATTTATTTTAATGATATTATAAAATTGCAGGTAATTGATTTATTGGGAGAGAACGCTTATTCAGACTTAAATACTTTAAACAAAAAATACATTTCAGAAAAAATATTTGCCGATACCCTTTTATTACAACAGTTAAACGCGATTATTCACCCGGCTGTAAAAATAGATTTTGAATTGTTTACTCAACAGTTTCCGGATAAAATTGTTATTAAAGAAAGCGCCATTTTATTTGAAACAGGAATTTATAAAGACCTTGATGCAACAATTTTAGTAACGGCGCCTCTCAATGAAAAAATAGAACGCGTCATGAAACGCAATGCCGTTACAAAAGAAGACATAGAAAAACGGATCCTATCACAATGGCCTGATGAGAAAAAAATACCGTTAGCAAATTATGTAATCACCAACACAACAAATGCAGCCCTTATTCCGCAAGCTTTAACGATTCTTAAAAAATTAACCGGAAATGCTTAAACGCGATTATTTAGTAAAGCAATTTGAAGAATTCGGTAAAGTAATGGCTATTTTATTAGGACTAAAACGCGACGGTAATTTTCCTGACTTGCTTGACGAAATCAATAAAGCTGCACAAAAATATACGTCAACCGAAATTGCATTTGTAGAATCATTGCCTAACAATGAATTGATGAATGAATTGATCCGCGAAAATAAATTGAACGATGACCAATTAAAAATGTTGGGTGACCTGGTATTTGAAAAAGCAGAATACTATCTAAAAATCAACGCTTCGGAAACGGCCGTGACTAATTGTTACAAAAAGGCATTTTTAATTTATACGTTTTTAAAAGAACACGCTACCATCAACTACTCCCTGGATATGCACTACAAATTAGAATTGCTGTCAAAAATGGATTTGTAAAATTATTTCTTAAAAAAAATAATTCATATTTTAAAATAGTTTGTATATTCGTTTAAACCCGAAATGAACAAGCTTCTACTCATACTCTTATTTATCTCTGTTTACGGGAACGCTCAAAATGAGTTCGATAAATACGGGCCGTTCGGCTCACAGGTATTTACCGATTTAAAGTTAGCGTTGGATGTTGAAAAGAACGTGTATAAAATGGACCTGAGCTACAAAAAGCTTGAGCCGAAATTGTACGCGAAGATCGGCAAACTAAAGGATTTACAAGCTTTGAAATTGAGCGGAAATGAAGTGAACACATTCCCTAACGGCTTTAATGATCTGTACAATCTTACCTATTTTGCAACGTATAATAATGAGTTCTCTAAATTCCCTGACTTTAAAAAATTGGGAAATTTAAACTACCTCGAATTTTTTGGAAGTAAAATCGATAGTATACCAAGTGATATTGCCTACCTGGGTAAATTAAAGACTTTTAAATTTTCTTCTACAAACGATAGTTTAAAACTGCCGTTAACACTGCATTTTATGAAAAATTTAAAAGAAGTAACCATTGAAAATTGTGTGTTAGACAGTTTCCCTAAAGAGCTTTTTAAGATCCCGAATCTTAACTATTTAAATTTAACCAATACCAATGTGTTTTATATTACAAAACATTTTGAACGATTTACAAATTTAGAAGTTTTGGTATTAGACGGAAATAAACTGGCTTCATTACCGATAGAAATTTATCTTGCTAAAAAATTACGACTACTGTCCGTTAAAAATAATTTATTGGCAAAATTACCTGATTCTATATCGCAAATGGAGAATTTGACATTACTGGATGTGCGTGGAAATAATTTTTCGAAACAATATATTGAAGAGCTAAAAGCCTTAATGCCCGGCTGCGAAATACGATTTTAAGCTTACCCGGAGATACTCAGAGAGATTTGAAGAAATATAATTTTAAAAAATAAAATCTTTAATCCAATACCTATTTAAAACTATTGTTTTTTATTTACCCAAGTTTTTTTTATTCAGTAATCTTTGCGTTTAAGCATTTTACTAAATCTCTTCCAAAAATCTTTTCTCAAACGCCTCTAAAAACCAATCAGGGGGCATAAAAGGTTTATTCTTTATTTTGTCGATAAAAACCAAAGTAGTAGAGCCGGTATTTAATAATTCATTGTTCTGATTAAAGCATTCGTAATCAAACGTTATTCTTACAGAAGGCATTTGTTTTACGGTGGTTACAATTCGCACTTCATCATCGTATAATGCGGGCTTTTTATAATTGATTGTCAGGTAAATAACCGGCATTAAAATGCCGCTCTCTTCCATTTCCCTATAGCTGAAACCAAGGCTGCGCATAGCTTCTACCCTCCCCACTTCGTAATACTGAGCATAGTTTCCGTAATATACATATCCCATCTGATCTGTTTCGCCGTAACGTACTCTTAACGTTGTTTCTGTTCTAATCATTCAATTTTATCTTATATTTAAAGTATCTAATTTAAGCTGTTATTTGTATTATTTAAAAAATAATTACGCCAATGAAATTCCTTTCAAAATTTATATTTCTCTCTCTCTTACTTACAAGTTGGTCTTGCAAACATAAAATATTAGTATCTAATGTAAACGAAACGCATTATATCATTAATAAAAATGAAATTGACAGTGCAACTTACAAAACGATACTGCCTTATAAAACAACACACGATCAGCTCATGAGCAAGGTTTTAGCTGTTAGCACAGATGCATTTTTAAAAGCGGAAGTAGAAAGCACTTTAGGGAATATGTTTTGTGACGCTGTGCTGTATGAAGCGAAAAAGCAGTTAGGCATTGATTCCTTAATGCTTAACGCGGCAGTTTTTAATAAGGGCGGCCTGCGAAACTCTTTACCTAAAGGAAATATTACCATGGGCAATGTATTTGAGTTAATGCCGTTTGATAATCAAGTTGTGCTGCTTAAATTAAGCGGAGATCAGTTTAAAGATATGTGTGATAAAATTGCGGAAAAAGGCGGCATACCAATCGGAGGCATGCGCATGGCAATGAACGGTAAAGCAGCTGCCGATATAACGGTTAACGGGAAACCTTTTGATCAAACAAAGGATTATTGGGTGGTTACCTCAGATTATTTAGCCAACGGCGGAGATAACTACACTTTTTTTAAAACCGCTAAAGAAAGAAAAGCGATGAATGTATTATTACGAGACGTGATCGTTAACTATTGTACAGATATGACTGCACAGGGAAAAACTTTAAAACCTTATTTAGATGGAAGAATTCAGTTATCAAAATAGAAGAAACTTTTTAAAATATTTTGTCGGTACAACTGCTGTATTAGCAGGTTTTCCGGCATTATCAAAAGAAGTATTAAAAAGTAAAGACCTATTACGCTTAACTATTTTATATACAAACGACGTACACAGTCGTATAGAACCTTTTTCCGCGAACGACCCGAAATTTGCAGGAATGGGCGGCTTTGCAAGACGGGCAGCGGTTATTGAAGAAATAAAAAAAGACAATGATACTATTTTGTTGTTAGATGCGGGTGATATTTTCCAGGGAACACCCTATTTTAATTTATTTCAGGGAGAGTTGGAATATACTTTAATGAGTACCATGAAATATGATGCGACTACTATCGGGAATCATGATTTTGATTTAGGTATAGATAACATTATAAAACAAATGCCGCATGCAAATTTTTCCTTTATAAATTGCAACTATAATTTTTCGAATACTGCCTTACACGATAAAATTTCGCCTTATAAAGTATTTATAAAAAACGGAATTAAAATTGGAGTATTGGGTTACGGAATTGAACTGGAAGGATTGGTGGATAAAAAAATGTGCGGTGAAACAGTTTATAAAGATCCGGTAGCTATTGCTAATGAAACAGCTAAACTATTAAAGCATGATTTAGGTTGCGATTATGTGATTGCACTCTCCCATTTAGGATTTAAATTTGAAGACAAAAAAATCAGCGATACAAGCATGGCAACACTCACCGAGAACATTGATCTGATTATTGGAGGGCATACACACACATTTCTTGAACACCCGGTAAAAATAGCTAACCGCGTAGGTAAAGAAGTATTTGTAACACAGGTTGGATGGGCAGGAATATGGCTCGGAAAATTAGACGTTTATTTCTCTTATGATAAGAAAAAAATTTCACATAATTCAAATAATAGAAAAATCTGAAAAAACAATAGCCAAACGAAAATTTTTTGAAATTATTTATCCTTTTTTTTGTTGCGAGATTAAATAATCGGTATATATTTACAAACTCGGACCTGTTCATAACACTTAACACTATATACTTTAAAACTAATTTTTAATATGAAGGAAAAAACTGCGGAAATCGTGTGGAAGAATTGCCTAAGAGTAATTCAGGATAATGTAAGCCCTCAAAACTTTACCACTTGGTTTGAACCGATTAAAGCGATTAAAATCCAAGACAACGTCTTAAATATTCAGGTACCGTCTCAGTTTTTTTATGAATGGTTAGAAGAACACTATATTACAATTATTAAAAAAGTAATCCGTAAAGAATTAGGAGCTGAAGGAAGAATCGAATACAGTATCGTAATGGACAATGGAACAGGTAAATCCGAAAAAGCAGTGATGCTCAAAGTTCCAAACATCAACACAAACTTAAAAAACAATCCTGTTTCAATGCCTATTGATATCAGTACAGGCGCTATCAGAAACCCGTTTATTATACCGGGCCTTAAAAAAGTATCTGTTGAATCTCAATTAAATCCCAACTATTGCTTTGATAATTTTGTTGAGGGAGATTGTAACCGTTTAGCGCGTTCTGCGGGTTATGCCGTGTCTCAAAAGCCGGGCGGTACAGCCTTTAACCCCCTGTTGTTATACGGAGGTGTAGGTTTAGGAAAAACTCACTTAGCGCAAGCCATCGGTATTGAAATTAAAAAGAACTTCCCTAATAAAACAGTTCTTTATGTTCAGTCAGAAAAGTTTATTGCTCAATTCATTGATGCGATAAAAAATCATAATCAAAATGATTTCGTTCATTTCTACCAAATGATCGATACGTTGATCATTGACGATATTCAATACTTAGCCGGTAAAGAAAAAACACAGGATGTATTCTTCCATATTTTCAATCACTTACACCAGTTAGGTAAACAAATTATTTTAACGGCCGATAGAGCACCTGTTGAAATGCAGGGAATTGAACAACGTTTATTATCCCGTTTCAAATGGGGGTTAAGTGCAGATCTTCAAACGCCGGGCTTAGAAACACGTATTGCTATTTTAGAGAAAAAAGTATACAACGAAGGAATTCAGTTACCGAAAGAAGTGTGTGAGTACCTTGCGTACAGCATTACTTCTAACGTTCGTGAACTGGAAGGAGCATTGATCTCCTTATTGGCTCAATCGTCTTTAAACAAGAAAACAATTACATTAGAGCTTGCCAAGCAAATGATTGACAAATTTGTGAAGTCAACGGCACGTGAAGTTTCTATTGATTATATCCAAAAAGTGGTATGCGATTATTTTGATCTGAACATTGATCTGATGAAATCTAAAACGCGTAAGCGTGAAGTCGTTCAGGCTCGCCAGATTGCCATGTACTTTGCAAAGAGCATGACAAAATCATCATTGGCAACTATAGGCATGCATTGCGGCGGTAAGGATCATGCAACGGTATTACATGCTTGCA
>JBBRHI010000181.1:0-6164 GCA_038222995.1 Bacteroidia bacterium
CTCATCTTTTTAGATATTAATATGCCCGGCATGACAGGTTGGGAATTTTTGAATGAGTACGAGCAATTGGAGAAGGAGCTACAAAACAAACCCGTTATTATTATGCTGTCTACTTCGGCAAATAATAACGATAAGGAAAAAGCAAAATCATGGAGTGTTGTTTCGGATTATATTACCAAACCATTAACAAAAGAAATGATGGAGCGTATTATTGAAACCTATTTTAACCAAGTGCAGGATCACCCGACAGCTATCGGATGATCCTACATCGTACTATTTCTTTACAAGTGCCGTCATTACCGGCCTGAAACCTATTAAGGGAGAAGGCTTTTCAGGACGTTTAAATTCTTGTTTCGCATCTATCTCCAAAAAGTAATCAGGGCTGCACCAACTGCCGCCTTTGGTACCAAATCCTTCTGCCTTATTGGTTTTTGTATTCCAAATATATACCATTTCCGATACATTGCCCGCCATATTATAAATGCCGTATAAATTTGGCGCGTATGCATTAACTAATGTTGTAAAAAGTTCTCCATCTACATCCGGCTTCGCCGCCTCCTCTTTTTTCGGTTTATACAGGTATATATCATGTATGGTATCACGCTTGCTGTCATCGTAAGCAACGCATTCATAATTTTGTATATAGTTCCCTTTACTGTTTCTCAAATTATTGGTACCGTTGGCATATGTAACATGGTTGGTTTTGTTGTTTGCCGCCATAGCCCATTCATGGTCCGCAGGGATTCGCAAATCGTTGATCAACGGTTTTTTATGGGCTGTTAAATAAGCATTAGCTTCTATGGTAAGCCAGTCGCAATAAGCTTTCGCGTTATCTTTTGTAATATTTATTACAGGGTAATTGTCGTAAGCGGGATGAGAAAAATAAAGATCTTCCATCGGTTGAAGAAATGCTCCTTCTATTTTTTGTGTCCACTGTTTCTGATCAGGCAGGTTTTTCACAAAGGCTTCTTTCTTCCCGTGAATCAGCAGATCCAGTAAAAATGTTTTGTACTCTTTATTGCTTACTTCTGTTGTTTGCATGTAAAAAGCCCGTGTAGAAACAAGTTGACCTTCATACAAACAAGAGCCCATATTTACATACGCATATTTGTCTTTACTGAACGTTACCAGTTGCTTGATCATTTTTTCTTTTTGCGCTTCATTCTCTTTTATTTCCGGTTTAGTTAATTTCGGAAACACAAGCTTAGGATCATTGGGATCTAAGTGTACAAATGCCATTCCTTCATAATTCATTTCGATAGCAATCCTGAAACCATTATACGGGGATGCGCCATCGTTGGCAGGTATTTCTGTAGAAGCTATTTTTGCATCTTCTAAGCTGCCGTTCCAACTTCCTCCCTTTAATACCAAACGATTTGTTTTATGATCGGTCGCAAATTCCGCCACATTGCCACTCATACAATATAAGCCCGAATAACTAAGGTTATAACTATAAACTTTAGCGGTGAGCGATTCATCGCCCAAGTATAAGCCGGAAGAAGTATAGGTATCCGTGTTTTTATTTTTACAATCAATTACAGGATTTAATTTATTCTTCATTTTCTGAATACAAATATTTGCCAAAAAACATCCTCTTGTATTTTGTATAGAGTCTGCTCCCCAAGGGTAACTTCCTCTCTTAGTGCCAAACTCTGCAGCATAGCTCCATTCCATATTATTCGGTAGCCTGTAATTACGACTAAAGGGAATGTCTTTTTCTTGCGCTATTTTTTTCGATTCGTTTTCCAACCATTTACAATACAGCTCCGCTCCTGCCCTATTGATATTTACTACAGGGAAATCGTTGTATTTTTTATCGGAAAAATAATTTTGAGTAAAATACTTGCCAAGCTCCGCATTATAAATAGTATTCCATAAAGTTTGATTTGGCTTTGCTTTTAAAAATGCCTGTTTATCATTATGGATCAGCAGATCAAATAAAAATGTTTTATATTCCAGATTTGTTACTTCCACCGTTTGCATATGCAGATCTAACAACGTTCCTTTTTCATACCAATAAATAGAGCTATGGTTAGATTGTGGAATGGTAACGTATTTCTCTTTCGAAAATTTCATCGCCTGATCAACCATTTTTTGTTTACGCTTTTCATTCTGCTTTATTTCATCGGCCGTGAGCACCGGGAAGACATAAGACGTATCTTCCGGATTAACGTCTTTTTCAGATTGGTAATTAACCGGAATAGTTGTATTAGAAGGGTTCGGCAGGTTATTACCCGGATTAGTGAATGCGGGTTGATTATTATGCACCGAATTAATTGCGGGTGTTTCAACCGTTTTAAGCGGCGTTATACGTTCGGGAATTGCAGGCATGTTTTTTTGTTCACGTGTTACCGGTTTACCGGATGTTTCAATGGCATGTATGTTTTGCTTTAAAGAAGAGCGTTTAGTTTCCGTAAACGGATAATACAGAATAATAAGCAGTGATACTAAGCTTAAGCCGATGATACCGGCAATTAGTTTAGCGGAGAAAATAGGTTTACCGGCACCCGTAATTATACCGGCGGGTTGCGAAAAGGTTTGATCAGAAATAGCTTCCATAAGAGTTTCGTTTTTAGGATCGTTTATATCTAAATTTAAAAAGGCTTGTTTAAGCAGGTTATCAAGCGCTTGTTCGGAAACCGTATGTAAGGTATTATTTTGCATGTTCAGTAGTTTTAATCAACACTAATTGCTCGTTGATAGTATCGTGTAATTGTTTTTTTAATCGGCCATAGTATACTTTTAATTGATCTTCGGGCTTATGAACGAACTCCGCTATTTTACTGTAAGGCATGTCCTGTCCGCGCATTAACAAAAGTATGCGCTGCCAGTCTTCAAGCTTATCAAGCTCTTGCTGTAATAGTTTTAAATGGTTGTTTTGTAAAGTTTGTTCAACCTGTTCATGAGCTTCCTCACTGTAATGTTCTGTCAGTTCAATTTCCCGGTTTTTACTTTCAAACGATTTATTATCCCTTAAATAATTACGTAAGTAATTAATATGTGTTTTAAACATAAAACCCGTAAACTTCTGTTCGTTTTCAAAGTCACGCTGTTGTGCTATTTCAGCCATTTTATAGAGTGTTTTGTACACAACACTCCATGCATCATCTTTGTCGGGTAAATAGGTTTTGATCGTATAGGCCAATAGCTTTTTGGCATACCTTTCATAAAGCCATTTTACAAAACGGTCTTTGTCATTAATTATACTGTGTAATGTTTCCGAGCTGAAACTCATAAAATAACCTGCTTATTATCTATAACACAAACAGGTAACACGCGATACTATTTTTTATCTAAAATATCCGGGTAATTGCTGATAATACCGTCAACACCGCGCTTCACGAATCGTTTGGCTTTTCGGGGCTTATTAACCGTCCACACATATACTGTTTTGTTTAATGCGTGAATTCGCTTAACAACGCGTTTACTGCAAAACCGTGCATAGACATTAATACCGCTCACATCTTTAAATTCATCTTTAAGCTTTTGCCTATTAAAAAAGAGCCGTTCTAACGAAAATTTAAATACAAGTAATTTTTGAAGGGTGATGGTTTTATCTCTTTCATAAACAGTTGATAAGGCTAGGGATTCAAAAGAATGGATGATAAAAATATCGGTATAACTTTTATACTTTTTCAACAGCTCCACTACATGCTTTTCAATATTGGGATAATAGTTACTTGCTTTTTTAAGCTCTATCAGCAACTTACTTTTTCCGTCTATGCAGTCTATAGCTTCTTCCAGGCTTGGCGGATGTTCTTCCGTTATCAAATCATTATACCGTATTTTTAATTTCTTAAAATCGGCGTACAGCATATCTTTAATAGCACCTGTGCCGTTAGTGGTTCTGTCAACTGTTTCATCGTGCATGATCACCAACACGCTGTCCTTCGTTTGGTGAATATCTGTTTCAATTATAAAAGCCCGCATCTCTACCGCTTTTTTAAAAGAAGATAAGGTATTTTCAGGCGCATACCCGCTTGCCCCGCGATGTGCGATGACAACAGGGTTTTGTGACAACACACACTTTACCGTCAACAAAAAAAATACGATCGTAACTTTATATATCAAACTTATACTTTTAAATTTTCAATTGAATCCTGGCTGTTCTCTTTTAACTGTTATCTGCTTTCTTCACACTGCCAACTGTTCTCTGCTTTCTTCACACTGTCTACTGCTCTCTGCTTTCTTTACACTGCCAACTGCTTTCCGTTAACTACAAACTACTCTTTTACTAATTCTAAATTATGAATATTAACGCTCATTTTTAAAATGCCGAACGTAATACTTACCTTTTCATCCTTCACCGATTCTACTATACCGATCTCGCTGCTGTTTAAAATTTTAACCCTGCTTCCCGCTTTCAATAAGGGTTTCAGTCGCGCTACTTTCTTTTCGGAAAAGCTGTCCAGCTTATGTTGCTTGGCAAGGTCTTTCCGTTTTTTAGTTTCCGCCGTAATCCCGTCAATAAAGCGTTTGATCACAATTTTACGGTCTTCGTTCTTATTCCACTCTTCCATTAACCGTAAATACTTTTGTCCGTAATCGGCTAAGCGCGAAAGTTCAATTTTACGTTCCCGGTCGCGCTCAGTTTTATCGCGCCAGTTACTGAACAAGGTTTCATATTTCTCCTTCGAGATCTTCCGCATAAATTCTTCATGCTCGGTACGCTCAATGGCTTCATTCAATTTTGTTTTCTGCTGCTGCACTTCCGCCAGTAATGTATTCAGGTCAATTTTATCAACGTTTATTTTTTTCTTGGCCCGTTCTATTAATGCTTTCGGAAACCCAACCCGCTCTGCAACTTCAAAGGTATAGCTGCTTCCGGGCTCACCAACGGTTAATATATATTTCGGTTGCAGGGTTTCTACATCAAACAGCATGCTTCCGTTTACAACACCTTGTAATTTATTGGCCAGTAATTTTACGTTAGAATAATGGGTTGTAATGATCCCGAATGTATTTGAGGCCACTAATTCTTCCAATACTACTTCTGCCATAGCTCCGCCAAGCTCGGGGTCGGTGCCGCTTCCGAACTCATCCATTAACACCAACGTTTTATCGTTCACGGTTTCCAGCGTATGTTTCATGTTTTTTAAGCGCGCGCTGTAAGTGCTCAATTCATGCTCTATACTTTGCGTATCGCCAATGTCAACCAACATATGATCAAAAAAACTCATTACCGAATTTTCAGCCGTACTCACCAATAAACCGCTTTGCAACATGGCCTGCAGCAAACCAACCGTTTTAAGGGTAATTGATTTCCCGCCGGCATTAGGCCCGGAGATCACCATTAAATGCTGCTTATTTGTAAGACTGATCGTTAAGGGAACAGTTGTTTTTTTTTGTTCTTTATTCTGTAAAAATAAAATGGGATGGTATGCCTTATTTAAGGTAAGCTCATGCGACTCCGAAATAACGGGCAACGTGGCATTAATGCGATGGGCAAATACAGCTTTGGCTTTTAAAAAATCAATTTCCACCAACAGCTCCATAAATTGTTTTAAGGCAGGTGCATGGGGGCGTAACGTATCGGTCAGTTCTCTTAAAATGCGGTTGATCTCTCTTCTTTCATCAATCTCCAGTTCAGCAATATCATTATTAATAGCAATGGTAGCGCCCGGTTCAATAAAAATAGTTTTTCCGCTTTCGCTTTTACTGTGCACAAAGCCGCTTACCTCCGATTTATGTTCAACCAATACGGCAAGGGTTCTGCGCCCGTTAAAAAAGCTTTCTTCGTTTTCCCGTAAAAACCCGTGCTTCCGTAATTCACTGATATACCTGTAAAATTTAGCGTCGCTTTCCCGTTTCTTTTCCGAAAGGCCTTTTCTTATTTTTTGTAATTCTTTAGAAGCTGAATTTTTTATACTCGCGTCAAATTCAACGATCTTATCAATTTCTTCTATCACAAATTTATTATCGCTCAAATGTTCGCCCAATTGAAATAAATAAGGGAATTGAGTTTTTTTACTTTTCAAAAACCGGATCAATGTATTAGCTAATTCTACGGCAGACCTGATGATTAAAAACCGGTCTTCGGTAAGCATGCTCCCTTCTAAAGAAAGCATGGCGGCTTCTTTTTTAAAATCGGTATACTGAATATCCGGGAAATAAGACTCGGAACTGATAATGGCTTTAAGTTCAAACACACGGTTAAGCTCGGT
>JBBRHI010000182.1:0-6154 GCA_038222995.1 Bacteroidia bacterium
GTAGTTAAATGGCGTTGCTTTTGACGTTTCCAATCAATAAATGTTTTCTTTGCCATAGAATAAGTTACTGCGTTCGATGTTACTACAACCGCAGTATTTGCACTTGTGCAGGCTTCGTTAATAAACAGGTCATCATCGCCCGATTGGATATGGTAATGTTTTGAAAACCCTTTTTGTTTATAAAAAAGATCTTTTTTGTATGCCAAATTACGGCCTACACCCATATAACCTTTTCCTTTTAAAGCGGCAGAAAGGTAATTAGAAGCTATTAAAAAGGCATCGAACCGAATGAGCTTATTTAAAAAGCCGGGTTCTTTTTTATAAGCACCGTACCCCAATACGATCTCTTTTCCGGAAGCAAAGCCTGCAGACATATCCCTGATCCAATATTCATTAGCCGGGAAACAATCTGCATCGGTAAATAACAGGTTGTTATATTGAGCGCCTTTAATCCCGATCAATACTGCAAATTTTTTACCGTGCTTGTAATAATCGTCCTCTTTAATATTTACTTTTTTAAGGTTCGGAAATATTTTAGCGAATTCATCAATTACATTTTCAGTATTATCAATAGAGCAATCATTTACCACTATTACCTCAAACACAGGATAATCTTGTACTAAAAACTTAGGTAAAAATTCGGTAAGGTTATCATCTTCATTACGCGCGCAGATGATCACCGAAACAGGCTCTTGTTTGGGAGCGGGTTCCTGCTCTTTTTTATTGCCTATAGGAAAAATATTAATTAAATAGTGGATACTGATGCCGACAAAGGATAGTGCAAAAGCAATTAATAAGAGTTCGTTTACTCCAATCTCAACAAAACCGGGAAAATACATATAACAAAAATAGCACGCCGGAGGCTTCTTAATAAATGTATATTTGTATTTATTAAACAAAGAAATTAACAATGTTACAGGGAATAAAAGCCGTTATTTTTGATATGGACGGGGTAATTATTGATTCAGAGCCGCTGTGGCGAAGGGTTATGATACAAAGCTTTACGGAAGCGGGCATTCCCTTTACTGAAAATGATTGCAGAATTACTACCGGTTTACGCTTTAAAGAGGTAGCCGCATACTGGTTTAATAAACATGTAATTACTCATATTCCTATCTCCGAATTTGATCAATTGGTGATCAACAGACTATCAGACCTTATTGTTAAAGAAGGTACTGCAATGAAAGGCGTAATTAATGCATTAGAGTTTTTGAAACAAAACGGTTATAAAACGGCAATAGGCACTTCTTCAAATACTGCATTTATGAATACAGTTGTAGATGCATTACATATTCGTCCTTATTTTGATGCCCTGTGTTCCGCTGAATTTTTAAGCTACGGAAAGCCGCATCCGGAAGTGTTTTTAAATTGCGCCGCTCAAATAGGCGTAGACCCGAAAGAATGTTTAGTGATTGAAGATTCGGTTAACGGCATTGTGGCCGCGAAAGCCGCGCAAATGAAGGTAATAGCAATACCCGACGAGGAAAGCAAACATAATCCTAAATTTGTTTTAGCGGATTACAGGTTAGATTCCTTGGAAGAATTTGCCGATCAACACATCTTAAAAGGAAACGCTAATTAAACACTTAATTGTCGGTATTAATACAATTTCTTAAAAAATTATTTAATGGCAATGTAGCTTTAAAAACCTTCGTAATATAGGCAGGAAAATGTTTATCCATAACCTGTGCATCCGTCAAATCATGAACTGCAATAAAACTCTTGTGCTGAAGCAAATCAAGATCAGGATGTGTCTTTTCATATCCTTTAGGGGCAGTTTTTAATTTATCTTCATTTGACAGTTCTTTAAAATAGGTTTTAAAATCTTTTGCCGCTAAGATTTTTCTGAATTCCTTACTGTTATAATCTATTTCTTGTCTTATAGCAGCAAGCACTTCGGGCATGGGTTGCCAAGTGCCTCCTGCTAAAAAACTTTTTCCCGGTTCAATGTGAATATAGTAACCCGGGATCATCGATTTTTTTCCGCCGGGGTTAATGCTTGCTCCCATATTTATTTTGTACGGCGATTTATCTTTACTGAACCGCACATCTTTATTAATGCGGAACATACATTTTTTAGCTTCTAAGCCCGCTAATAAAGCGTCATTTATAATTAGTTTGTCTATAACCGATTTTATAACAGTTTCAAACTCTACTTTAGCCGTTTCATACGTTTTACGATTTTCATCAAACCATTCCTTATGATTATTTTTTGCCAGCTGTTTTAAAAATTTTAAAGTAGTTTCCATGGTTTTATAACATTAAATAATTGAATTTGTTGGGCGGCGCGTCTTAAAATAATCCATAATTAAAACCGTATTTAATAACATGCTTAAGCAATAAAAAAAATCTTCTAAAGGAATACTGAGAAAACGAATAGACATATTTTCGGCAGTGTTATAACGCACAATGGGTATGCCCGTAATCAATCCGTCAAAAAGCAAAAAAGGGATTAAGCTTACAAAAAAAGAAAAGTAAAATCGGCCGAGCTGATTGAATTTATAGACAAATGCCGCTATAAAAACAACACTAAAACAAATGCCCGCATTAACCACCGTGTAAATTTTATCATAAAATAATATGCATGACACCAGTGATAAGACCAATACGATCATATTAATGAGCTTTGGCCTTGTTACTATTTCTTTTTCCACATAAGCATTTAAACATTCATAAATAAAGGCGCAGGAGTAAGGAACTACGATAAAAAATAAGGCTTCTTCAACAGGTAAATTAAAAAAACGGACCCCAGTTATGTAATCGGGATTAAAGCTCCAAACACCCTGTTCGGTAAAGTACATATCCCATAAAATAAATAATAAAGCGTTAATTACAATGGCTGGCACCAAGTATTTCCAAAGCTTATAAAATGCTACTTTTTTATCGAAACTTAACAGTAAAGGAAAAATAACGCTTAAAACATCGAGTAGCAAATATGTGTAATGCTTGTTCATATAGGATACTCAAATATATCGGTTTTAGCTCAGGCAAAAAAGTACAAGGCTGCAAAAAAAACAACCTGTACAATGTAAAATCCTTTTGCGGTTAAGTTAGGTTTTTTAGAGAGTTCTTTATCACCTAAAAGATGAATGAGAAAGGAAATACAGAACCATGCGATGTAATTTTGCAAGGGAATTCGTCCGTTTATCCAATACCAGAAATTAAATTTAGCGGCGCTCTGTTCAATCAAAAAATCAAGGGCAACCATTAACGCTGCGCCTAATAAAGCATTAACATACAAATTATTTAACTTAAAAAATAAAGCACTCGAATAACTTAATAATATCCAGTTAAGCCCAATTAATAAAGGAACAGATAAAAATTTATATCCCAGGGCAGAGCCATAATAATAACGACCGAATATAAAGCCCGTTTTAACACCGATTACTTCTATAAAATAGCCCGCTACCCCAACAACCAATAAAGCAGCAAAAAAACTTGGTTTTGTTTGGTTGCTCATAAGTATCATTAAAAACCCCGACAAAAAAAGGTTTATAGGCGTAAGCATGCTGAAAAAGCCGGGATTTGTCAAAAAACCGATAAAACCTATTAAATGAAAAACGGCAATAATAGTAATGGTAATATGCTTTTTAAGGAGCGCCATTCGTAACAATTTAATAATGCTAAACTAAATTTAAAAGTGGATAAATTTAGTTTTTTTACTTTATAAATTATAAAAAACTATTAGAGCAGAATTATTATATTTGGTTGATTATTGCGAACTCCAACACCATGCAAAAACAAAAAATTCCTTACATCAACAGAGAAATAAGCTGGCTTTCATTTAACGACCGTGTACTGCAGGAAGCATCAGACTCAACTACACCGCTTATTGAACGACTTAAATTTTTAGGAATATTCAGTAATAACCGCGATGAGTTTTACCGTGTACGCGTTGCAACGATTAACCGCCTGTCCAAGCTTGGCAAAAAAGCTATTACTGTTTACGGTGATGACCCTAAGGAGTTGCTTCAAAAAATGCAGCGTAAAGTTATTGAGCAACAACAACGCTTTGAAGCCATTTACCAGGAATTGTTACATGAACTGGCGAAAGAAAATGTTTTTATAATTAACGAAAAGCAACTTAATAGTGAACAGCAATCGTTTGTAAAAGATTATTTCCATAATGAAGTAGTGTCTACGTTGTTTCCTATTATGGTAGACGAGAGTAAGGCTTTCCCCTACATGAAAGATAAATCGGGTTATTTATTTGTAAGGCTGATCGCGAACAACAGCCGAAACAAAAACAAATACGCCCTTATCGAAATTCCTTCTAAATCAACGTCCCGTTTTATTATTTTACCGCAGGAAAAAAATAAAAAATATATTATTCTCTTAGATGATGTCATTCGTTTCAATGCCAACGAAATGTTTTCTGTATTTGGTTACACTGTAAAAGAAGCCATTAATATAAAACTGACTCGCGATGCCGAATTGGATATTGACCAGGATGTAAGTAAAAGCATGCTGGAAAAAATTTCTAAAAGTGTAAAGGATCGTAAAAAAGGCCAGCCTGTGCGGTTTGTTTACGATAGTAATATGAGCCGTGAAATGCTTGGCTTTATTATGAAAAAATTGGGTATGGATAAAAAAGATAATGCTATACCCGGCGGACGATACCACAACTTTAAAGACTTTATAAGGTTCCCGAATATTGGTGAAAAAAAATTAGTATACAATCACCCTACTCCCCTTGATCACAAATATTTAGCGGATATTCACACAAGTATCTTGCAGGTGGTTAAACAAAAAGATATTTTATTACATTACCCGTACCATTCGTTTGACCACATTATTACTTTACTGCGTGAGGCTTCTATTGACCCTACGGTTGAGTCTATTAAAATAACGTTTTATCGCGTTGCCGATTCCTCTAAGATCGCTAATGCGTTGATTAATGCTATTAAAAACGGAAAAAAAGTAACCGTATTGGTAGAGTTGCAGGCTCGGTTTGATGAAGAAAACAATATTTACTGGGCTAACAAATTACAGGAAGAAGGCGCTACCGTTATTTACGGGGTTCCCGGACTAAAAGTACACAGCAAATTATTTTTAATCACCACTCGTGTAAACGGTAAAGAAATAAAATATGCCCACATCGGTACAGGGAATTTTAACGAAAAAACGGCAAAAATCTATACTGATTTTACATTATTAACTGCCGATAAAAACATTACGGAAGAAGTAACGCATGTATTTGATTTTTATACCAATAACTTTAAAACAGGTGCCTATAAGCATTTGGCGGTAGCTCCGTTTTTTATGCGAAACACATTTGTTAATCTTATCAATAAAGAAATAGAAAATGCCAAAGCCAAGAAACCGGCTTACATGATCCTTAAAATGAACAGCCTGGTTGATAAAGATATGATCACTAAATTATATGAAGCTTCACAAGCAGGTGTTAAAATCACATTGATTGTGCGCGGAATATGCTCATTGGTAACTGAGGTACAGGGTTTTAGTGACAATATTAAAGCATACAGCATCGTAGATAAATATTTAGAACATGCTCGTGTATTTATTTTCTGCAATAACGGTGACGAAAAAATATTTATTACTTCGGCAGACTGGATGAGCCGAAACCTCGACAGCAGAAGCGAAGTAGCGGTTCCTATTTACAACCTCGAAGTAAAAAAGCAAATAAAAGACATTATCAATATTCAATTATCGGGAAATACTAAAGTGCGCATTTTAGACAGGCTGCAACAAAACTTTTATATTACTCCTAAACTGGGTGAAAAAAGAATAAGGGTTCAGGATGAGATTTACAATTATCTGAAAAAAGACAAAGAAGCATACCTTAAAACATTAACTCCTACTAAAAAACACATGGCTTCCTTATGATCTTTGCAGCAGTAGATATTGGCAGCAATGCCATGCGGTTATTATTTTGCAGAGCCTATGAAGTAAACGGTAAACCTGTTTTTAGTAAAGAAGAATTAATACGTGTCCCTATACGTTTAGGAGAAGATGTGTTTTTAAACGGAAAAATTTCGGACCGAAAAGCGGAAAAGCTGATTACCGCTATGCGAGGATTTAATGAACTTATTAAAGTATATGAAGTTGATGCCTACAGAGCCGTTGCTACCAGTGCCATGCGAGATGCATCCAACGGTTTGGAAGTGATAGAAAGGATCAGGAAAGAAGCAGG
>JBBRHI010000183.1:0-6124 GCA_038222995.1 Bacteroidia bacterium
TACCCTTAAATTTGAAAATGTGGCGCTGCTTGGTGACGTCAAAAATAATACAATCACTTTTCAACTGTCTACTTCTAAAGATGATAGCATTAAAATGCTGGCCATTGGCGTCGCATTAAAGAGCCTGAATCAAACTTTTGATCTTAAATTAAACCCCGAGATGGTTCTTAATGCTCAGAAGTGGAAAATAGACCCCGCTAATGATGTTTCATTTTCAAAAGAAGGATTAATAGCCAATACGCTGATCGTTAGTAACGGTTCGCAGCTTATTGAAATAAACTCTACCTCAAAAACGCCGGCTGCCCCTGTAGAGTTGACCTTTAAACACTTTGACCTTGCTAATATTTCGAAACTGCTTGAAAACAGAAAAGAGCTGATAAAAGGAGAAATGAACGGCACCGTGGTTTTAGAAAAAAAGAATAATGTAGCGGCTTTTTCATCAGACCTTGTAATCACCGATTTTGTATTTCAATCGGCGCCTATCGGTACCATTAAATTAAAAGCAAATAATTCGTCTGATCACAACACTTACAACGCTGTATTAGATATTGAAGGCTCCGGCAATAACCTAACCGCCAGCGGAAGCTATAACACAGCCGATAAAGCACACGCCTTAAACTTTTTGCTTGATATTAAAAACTTGGGCCTTGCGACGGTAGAACCTTTTACGTTTGGACAGGTAACACGCATGTCGGGTAATATTGACGGTAAGCTCACCGTAAAAGGAAGTGTTGCTGCGCCTGATATCGACGGGAACATTCATTTTAAAGAATGTGCTTTAAGCCCTAAGTTCGTTGATTCATATTTAAAGATCAGCGATGCAGAAATGGCCTTTCATTCCAATAAATTACTGTTGCATGATTTCACAATGATTGATTCCTTAGGTAATAAAGCATCAGTTGACGGAAACATTAATATCAAAGATCTTAAAGACATTCAACTTGACCTGAGAGTGAAATCTGATAATTTTTTAGCGCTTAATACCACCAAACAGGACAACCCGGAATACTTTGGGACTATTTTTTTAGACAGTGATATTAAAATTAAAGGAAGCATGAATTCACCTGATGTAAAAGTAAAAGCCAAGCTTAACAAAGGTTCTGTTATTACTTATGTAAAACCGGAAAGCCAAATAGGAAAAGCGGAGAATAAAGGGATCGTAGAATTTGCAGACAGCATTTATACTGATAAAGATATTATGACCAGGCAAAATGACAGCGCCAACACAATAACCATGATGAAAGGAATTGACCTTGATGCCGACCTTACATTTGATAAAAGCGTGCGGCTGAAAATGCTGGTAGATGAAACATCGGGTGATTCGTTATTTATTGTGGGGGGCGGAAACTTAAATTTTATTCTAGATAAAAGCGGCAAAACAACCTTAACCGGAAAGTATAAAATTAATGACGGCGGTTACCATTTATCGATCAGCGATGTAGTGAAACGTGATTTTAGAATTGAGCCCGGCAGCTCTGTCAGTTGGTCTGGAGATGTACTAGATCCTCTCGTTGACATTAAAGCAATTTACACTATTAAAACATCGCCTTTAGAGCTCGTACAAAACGACCTTGGGAGCATGGATGAATTGGAACAGAACAAATACCGTAACCTGCTCACGTTTTTAGTGTATTTAAAAATGAGCGGATTTATATCGGCGCCCGATATAAGCTTTGATATACAATTGGCGCCAAAAGATAAAGGTGCTGTGGGTGGTTCCGTAAATGCAAAGCTGGAGGAGTTGCGAGGCGATGAAACCCAATTGAACAAACAGGTGTTTGCTTTATTAACCCTACGCCGTTTTATCAGTGATAATCCTTTAGATAACGGAGGCGGTGGCGGAGGCTTGTCTTCGGCATCACGCACCAGTGCCAGCAAAGTATTAACACAGCAGCTTAGTACGTTATCGCAAAAGTACATTAAGGCAGTTGACCTCGACCTGGGAGTTAATTCCTTCGAAGATTATTCGACCGGGCAGGAAGAAGGAAGAACACAATTGCAAATAGGCCTTTCAAAACAATTGTTTAGCGATAAAGTAACCATACGTGTTGGGGGCAATGTAGAGCTGGAGGGAGAAAAGGCAAAACAAAATAATGCAAGCGATGTAGCGGGCAACATTAGCATTGATTATAAGTTGACACAGGACGGCCGCTATAAATTAAAAGGTTTCCGGCAAAATCAATATGAAAACCCGATAGAAGGCGAAATTACAAAAACAGGTGTGGGTGTGGTGTATGTGCGGAACTATAACCACTTAAAGGAATTGTTTAAAAAACCAAAGGCACCGGTAAGGGGAAAAACGAAATAATGCGCAACGAAATCCATAAACATAGTATGCAGTTACTATATGCAAGTATGGCGGTATGCTTATGCGGCTTATTTTCCTGTAACAATATTAAGCGTTTGCCCGAAGGAGAAAGTTTATACACAGGGGCTGTTATTAAAATAAAGTCTGCCGATAAAGTAAACAAAGGGGCAATTAAAGCAGAGTTGGAAAAGATCACCAGGCCAAAGCCGAATGAAAAACTATTAGGACTGAGGATTAAACTCAGCATTTACAATTTCACCGGCGATGCCCCCAAAAAAAAGATAAAGAAAATGCTGCGTCGCAAATTTGCGGAAAAGCCGGTGTTGGGAAAAGAGGTCAATGCTTCCAACGTATCCGACATTATGATAAACCGCTTAAATACTTTAGGGTATTTTGATGCGAATATAACTTACACCGTAGTTACTAAAAAAAGAAAAACAACCGTTATCTATACTGCTGCCGTAACAGCACCTTATAGTATTAAAAGCGTGATGTTTCCAACCGGTAATGATATACTAAGCCTAACCGTAAAAGAATCAGAAAGCGAAACAGCGCTGAAAATTAATACGCAATATAGTTTAGACCTGTTAAAAGCAGAACGCCTGCGTATAGATTATTATATGAAAAATAACGGCTTCTATTATTTTAGCCAAGATTATATTCTCTTTAAAGCGGACAGCACCATCGGTAATAAAACCGTTAAATTAAAGCTGAACGTAAAAAATGATATTCCTGCAAAGGCGAGCATCGCTTACAGGATCAACAATGTGTATATTAACCCTTCTTATAAATTAAATGACACAACAAATACAAAAATTGATACTGTAAAAATAAACGGTTATTACTATTTAAATAAAGACAGTGCCTTACATCCGCAGGCAGTAATTGGTTCGGTATTCTTAAAAAAAGGAGATTACTACAGCCGAAAAAACTATAGCTTAACTATAAACCGGTTAATGGGCATAGGTGTATTTAAAAATGCTACGATTAAATTTACGGATACCATTATAAACGGTATGGGTTATATGGACGTTTACATCAGCTTAACGCCTATGCAAAAAAAATCGCTTCAGCTGGAAATAGAAACTGTTACCAAATCAAACAACTATACCGGGCCGGCCATGACCTTAAGTTTTAAGAACAGGAACCTTTTTAAGGGGGCTGAACTTTTATTAGTGAACTTTACCGGTAATTTCGAATCGCAGTTCAGTAATATACAATCGGGTTTTAACTCATATGAATTTGGCGCCAATACGCAATTATATGTCCCTAAATTTTTACTGCCTTTCAACATCCGAAACGTGTCGAGTACCTATGTTCCTAAAACTAAATTCGATCTGGGATTTCGGGTGCTGAACAGGGTATTGTACTTTAAAATTGCGTCCTTTAATTTTTCCTACGGATATGTGTGGAAAGAGTCCGCACAAAAAGAATACGAAGTAACTCCTATCTCTATAAATTTTGCAAAGTTATTAGGAACTACTTCCGCATTTGAAACATTGCTTATAGATAACCCGTTTCTTCGTAAAAGTTTTGAGGAACAATTTACGCTTGGCGGTAAATATGGTTTTACATATAATTCTTTAGTAGGCGCGGTAAAACACCATCAGTATTATTTTAATGCTACGCTTGATCTATCCGGTAATATTATCAGTACGTTGCAATCTCTTATCTACAAACGAAAACCAACGGATAATAATGCTTTTAAATTATTTGATTACCGCTATTCTCAATATTCTAAAATATCAACGGACACGCGTTACTATTTAAATATTAACCGGAACCATAAAATTGCCACACGTCTATTGGCAGGAGTAGGCATACCCTACGGTAATTCCACTACCATGCCCTACATCAAACAATTTTTCAGTGGAGGATCCAACAGTATCCGTGCGTTCCTGCCGCGTTCGGTAGGTCCGGGTTCTTATATATTACCTGACAGCTTAGCCGTTAAAGGATTTTTAGACCAGGCGGGTGATATTAAACTGGAAGGGAATATTGAATACCGCTTTACCATTGTAAGCGTTTTAAAAGGCGCTGTTTTTGTGGATGCCGGAAATGTTTGGTTCAGTCGAAAGAATGATGAGTTTCCTAATGGAGACTTTCAATTTAACCGTTTTTATAAAGAACTGGCTGTAGGAACCGGCTTTGGCTTAAGAGCTGATATTTCTTTTTTTGTTATTCGGTTTGATCTGGGGATGCCTTTAAGAAAACCATACTTACCCGAAAATGAACGCTGGGTATATAACAAAATACAGTTGGGTGACGGACACTGGCGTAAGCAGAACTTGGTATTAAATATTGCGATAGGGTATCCTTTTTAAAAAAATCAGTGTTTTCCTTTCCCGAAAGTCAGCTCCGGCTTGATTTTTAAACAAAAGACTTTACAATAGGATAACAATTGTATCATCCTTTTTATTTGACTCCCATTTTTTACCGGTTTAACTTTAATTAAACTAACACACTTAGTAAAGTCACATTCATATTTAATCCCACTTGGTTTTCAAAAATGTCAGGCAAGCACAACCTATATAAATTTAATCTGCTTATGGCTGATGACGATGATGATGACTTGGAATTAATGAAAAGCGCATTTGAAGAAGAGGGTTTTCCTTCACCGCTTCAGGGATTTAATGACGGGCTCGCCCTCCTTGATCACTTAGTGCAACAACTTCCTGAAAAAAAACCTACATTGATCGTTCTTGATCTTAATATGCCTAAGAATAGTGGAAAGGCTATTCTTAAAAAGATTCGACAAATAGTGGCTCTTAATAATGTATCAGTTATTATATATAGCACCAGCAGCGCAAATAATGACATTATAGAATCGTATGAATCAGGATGTAATGCTTATATCATAAAGCCCAACTGTTATAAGGAAATTAAAAAAATCGCAAGAGGTATAAAACAACTTTGGTTTGATACCGGCAACATTTTAAAGTTTAACGTCTAACTTAAATTCTGATAGTTCCTTCTAATCCGTCATCTAAAGGCTTCCCTATAATAGTGCCTACAGCCAGCTTAAGCAGCTGCACCATTTTATTATGTTTGGTATCCCAGTAATGCCCGTCTTCGGGTGTAACTTTTAAAACAGTGATTGTTGGATCCTCTTTCCCGGTGAACCACACTTTAGCTAATGGATTCCAAAGTTCATGGATCATTCGCTCGTCGGTAGTGATTTCTGCTCTTCCATATAAGCTTATATATTCTGAAGACGTTGAATTGGCGTAAAAAAGTTGAACTCTGTCATCCTGTTTAATATCAGCATTTTTATCAGAATCCACTTTACTGAAAAACCAAATAATCCCGTTCTCATCTACCTTTAAGGTGCTCATGGGTCTTGCTGATAATGGTGCATTAGATAACCTTGTAGTAAATAAACACACATTTGCCCTGTCAATCAGCTCTTTAATTTTATCAATAGCTTCTATGCTTCTTAAGTTTTCTGTATTTCCCATAATAATATAATAATATAATAATAGTTTGTTTTATATGTGATTTTCATATTTAATGCCCGTTAAATAGCACATAAAAGGCCTTTCGATTAGGCTTCCGGGGAAATATCTCAACGTTTAAAAATTAAATCAGGCATTTTAAATCCGCTTTAAGGAATTCGGTAAACATTACCACATGGTACAAGAGTTGAAAAACTGAATGAGAATTTATTTATTAAACATAAAAAATACTTACTATGGAAACTCAAAAAATTGATAGCTTAAACTCTTTGATCGTTATAAATAACGACAGATCCGAAGGATACTCAAAAGCTGCAGAACAAACAAAAGACGCGGAATTAAAAGCATTATTTTTAAAATT
>JBBRHI010000184.1:0-6122 GCA_038222995.1 Bacteroidia bacterium
TAATTTACATCTACACCCGCAATAAAACCAAGGCCTCTTGTGCGTTGAACAGGGCTTGACACGGTTTGCCCGTTAGCAGAGTTTGAATTAGCGCTTGCAGCCGCTAAAGCACCGAACGAATCGTAGGTTAAGCTTAAAGGAATCGTAATACCAACTGATTTATTAGCGATTAAACGCTCAAAAGACATGGTAAATCTTCCAAGAATAAGATCAGGAATATAAAAACCGAGGATGTTATCGGACAAAGCATGTTCTTTTGTCTTCCATTCCTTCATCTTCCGCTCTTTACGCTGGTCGCGTGTTTCAAATACTTCGGGCTGTTGAACAATAGGGTTTTCGGAACTGAAAATATAAATAACGCCGGTTTGATATTCTGCCAGGATAACATCTCCTTTAGGAATAGTAATGAGTTGTGAATTCGCTGCGGTATCTCTGTAAGTAATTGTTTTCCCGGAAACGGCAATAATTTTACATTTTACGGATGTTCCTTTTCTTAAAAATAACTGATCCTGCGAAAAAGCATTAAACCCCGCAAAAACAAGAACTAAAAAAATGATATGTAACCCTTTTTTCATATTGTTTTTAAAATCTGTAGCCGAAGCAATATCCTAAATATACTTTAGGTATAAGGTTTGCATCCTGTTGAGTAAGCTTGGGAGAATTGATAGGTGCGCCAATAGCGCCGAAAATTTTAAAGTTTAAATTAGGGGTGACCCGGAAAACCCAACCGTTATTGAGCATTATAGCAAGCTGTGAGCCCTTGCTTGCGGCAGTAACCGATTGACCGTTAACAACATTAAGGTCTTCATAATTATAAGACATATATTTACCCAGTAACCCCACAAAATATTGCACACGCCGTGTATTACGAGGCATAAAACTAATGCCGAAGCCCGCATCATAATTCTTTTTGGTATGCTGATAGGCCCCTGCAATTAAGCCGTTTAATCCGCCCATATTGGGGTTAAAATTATAGCCTCCTAAAAATGTCAAACAAAGTTTGCTGTCTAACAATTCCCTGTCATACAAAAGTGTTACATCGCCATTGGCCAGTGCCAGCGCATTAATTGATAATAAATTTTTATTTAAATAATACAGGTTAAAATCTTTCTTTTTTGCAGGTGCTTTTTCCTGCTTCTCTTCCGGCTTTTTTGGTTCTAATGAAGGCGGGTTTTCATTAATGATCTGTGAAGTACCGTCACTGAATTGAATAACCACCACTTCTACTTTTGAAATAACGTAAGTAGGGCCTTCTAAATTCGAAAAATCCTTATACTTAACGTCTGAGGTATTGAGCTCCGTCACTTTAGCCGTAATTTTATTACCCGATGTAGTGTATATGATATCCTGCGCATGCATCGTAAACACAGAGGCCACTACCGACAGCACGCCAAAAAACACCCTGGTTATTGAGATAGATTTCATGAATTATAAAAGTATACATTAATAACTGATATAAAAACTGTTTATTATATTTACGGTGAAAATTTGCTGATAGCAATGTGTTAATACTCTTGCTCACGAATTAAATAACGATTTGCAAAAATTACCGGGATGATTGAACTGATCAAAGAAAAAATTAAAGAAGTAGCTTTTAAAAAAGTGCATGACGGTGACGAATTATTTCAATCGGGCATCCTTACTTCCATCCTGGTGGTTGATTTGGCAACGTCGCTGGAAGACGAATTTAATATCTCCATTCCTTTTACGGAAATTACTTTAGAAAATTTCAGTACTCCCGAATTGATTAAATCTTATATTGAACGTAAAAAGGCTTGATAATCCAACCCTAAAGAATTATAACGTGCCGGGTTTTTTAAAAAAAATAATTTATTTCCATATTTTACCCATCCTCATTGCCGGTGCTTTGTGTGCACTATATATTAGGTATTCGGAAGCAAAATATACTTATGTAAATTCTTTGTTTACTTCACATACGCTTTATACACTGCACAGCTTCGATAAATTTTACCCCAATGATATAACCCACGAAACTGCCCTGGCAGTAGCTTTAAAAGAACGGGTTCCTGTTTTGTTCGGCTCTTCAGAATTAACATCCCATCATTTAAAAGGCATTGCCCAACAATTTTTTGGAAGAGAAAATAGTACGGATAAATTTTTAGCCGTTGGCCATGCGGGCTTTCAAAGCTTTGCTATTTTAACAACTCTGGCAGCAAACAAGCCGCTTTTAAAAGATGCGAAAATTACTGTTATTTTATCTCCGGGTTGGTTTGAAGAACACTATGCTTCCGGAACTTCTCTTCCGTCCTTTTTTGAATTTTGTCCCCCCAATTATTTATACCAAATATATAAAGACACAGCTATAGATAAAGTAACAAAACATTATATAAGAGAATATATTTATAAAAATTATGATAAAATTACTAAGCCCAATGCCGTATTGAGAACGATGGGTAAAAAACAAGCAACCGTATTAAACACACTCTTCAATTATCCTTTTAAAGTATTAGATCATTTAGAATTACAAGAACAAGAGCAAAAAGACTTTTACCTCGTGTCACAAAATGTGATCCTCAATACCTTATACCATACAAATTCCACTCCTTACAAATTTAAAAACAGGACTCTTAACTGGGATTCCTTAACTAGAGAGGCTTTACAAAGCTTTGAATTGATTAGTAATAATAATAAACTCGGTGTTGAAAATAAGTATTATGACAGCGGGTTAAAAAATAAACCGAAGAAAAAAGTAAAAGCCGTTAACCCTGAAAATAATCAAGAGTTTAAAGATCTGAAAATGCTGGTCCGGTTTTTAAAAACCAACCGCGTAAAACCGTTATTTGTCATCATGCCCTTGAACACGTTGGCGCATGAGAACCTTGAAGTACTGCAACCAACCATTGATGACATCAATAAACTCTTGAAAGAGAACGGCCTTAAAACGTTAGATATGTTTTCGCCTAACTTAAAATCTTACCAAAAAGGGGTTTTGGAAGATATTATGCACCCATATAATTTAGGCTGGTACCAAATAGATAAATTTATTTTAGACAATTATCATGATTAAAACACGAAACGAACAACTGTGGCTCTTTGCAAAGAATACGCTGATCTACACCTGTATTGCAGTTGGCGGCTATTTTCTTTACAACAATAGTAATAAAGACCATCATAATATTCCTCACACTGATTTTTCATTTGTTTACGCTCAATTTTAATGCTGCCATTTACCGATATCGACTTTTTTCTTTTTGCCTTACTGTATGTATTGGCAATTTGGATAGTTGGCATCCTTACGCATAAAAAACATTACCCTGTTATTACCTCTATACTAACACTTGTTTATCTTATTTTTTATTTTCGATATACAACTGTAGCAATAGGCTATGTACTTTTTACGTTTTTGTTCATTCGCTTTTTATCACAAAAGATAAATCACCGACTAATTAGCGCTATTATTATAGCCATACCAATGGTTTTACTAAAGGTGCACTTAAATCCTTCTTTTTTATATTTTGCCGGTTTATCATTTGTAACGTTTAGAGCTATACAGGTAAGCATTGATTACTCGAAAGAAAGCCCGCTTAATTTTATCCATTATTTTAACTTCCTGTTTTTTATCCCTTCTTTTTATATCGGGCCGCTAGACAGGTACAAACGCTTTACGGAAAACAGCATTAACGGGTATCAGTCTATCGGGCAACCGCTCATATTAAGCGGCTTACAGGAATTTGTAAAAGGCGTATTTTATAAATTTATTATTGCCGAATTTATTTCTCGCTATTGGTTAAATCATTCTTTAGAAGAAGGCTTGAATACCGGGGAACGTATAAGCGACATTTACGCATACACTTGTTATTTATTTTTTGATTTTGCGGGCTATTCGTCTATGGCAATAGGCATGGGAAACTTAGTGGGAATAAGCCTTCCCTTCAATTTCAATAAGCCGTTTACCGCTATTAATCCGCCCGATTTCTGGCAGCGTTGGCACGCCTCCTTAACAAGTTGGTTAGGCGATTATTTTTTCAAACCTTTATACAAGTGGCTAAATAGTTTTCAAAAATTAAAGAAAAGCTCGGTCACCAAACAAAATATTGCCATTTTTTTTACGCTCTTCATCATGGGAATTTGGAACGGGCTTGAGCCTAATTTTATATGGAGCGGTATTATTTATGGTATTTACAGCGTAGCTCATAACACTTACGCCATTCAATGCCGAAAAAAAGATAAAGATATTATTTTCGGAAATTTAGATCCGAAGATCATAAAATATATTTCTATAGTTATACTATTTCATTTAATTTGTGTAGCGCTGTATATATTTAGCGGCAGATATCAATAACAGTAAACACAATGACATTCGATTTTAATACCAATCAATTTATAGATACGGATCTGCTTTCTGAAAAGCCTTTCATTATTGGTTCTGACCGAATATTAAGTGAAAAGCAAGTTTACGATTTACATCTTACATTAAAAGATCAATTGCTTAAATTGAAAATCCCGCAAGGACATCCTGTTTGTATTTACGGTGAAAAAGAGGCTTTGTTTCCTGTGGTAATGATCACGCTAATCACATTAAACATTCCTTACATTCCTATTGATGCGATTATGCCGGCGGGAAGAATAGAAAAAATAAAAGCGCAAACGAACAGTAAAGTCCTTATTAATTGCTCTGCTAAAGTATGCGAAGTCCCTTTTGAAATATACATTGATAATACCCTTCAACTAAAAAATAACGAGCCCGTAACTGGCTTTTTTATTTTGGAGAATAGTGCTGATCCCATACGATATATCCTGTTTACATCAGGAAGTACGGGCGTTCCCAAAGGAGTTCAAATAACAAAAAATTCTTTAAACAGCTTTGCGGAATGGTATTTAACCTGGCCGTTGATCACTAAACATTCTGTATTAATGAACCAGGCCCCTTTTAGCTTTGATGTGTCTCTGTGTGATTTTATTGCAGGCTTCGGAAAAGGCAGCACTGTTATTTTAAACGATTATACCATTTTAAAAAGTGGTACGGGTTTTTTGAATCGCTTAAAAGAATACCGTGCAACAACTTTGGTTTGCACACCGTCATTTGTGTTGATCTATCTTTCTATTCCCGAATTTAACAGCGAGTATTATCCCGATATTGAACAGTTTGTTTTTATGGGTGAAGAATTACCGGTGAATACGGTCAAAAAATTAAAACAAAAATTTCAGTCCGCAAAAGTAATTAACGCCTTTGGCCCTACAGAAGCAACTGTTGTAACCACTTATATTGAAATTACGGAAGCCGTATTAGCCGAATATCCGAAATCATTACCAATAGGCTATTGCAGGCCTAATGCGGAAATCGTTATTCTTAATAAGGATAAAGAAACGGGCATTGGAGAACTTGGATTAATAGGTCAAAATTTATCGATAGGCTATTTTAAAGATGAAGAAAAAACCAACCAAGCTTTTATAAACGAAGGCGGAAAGCGGGTTTATAAAACAGGTGATGTCGGCTACATTAAAAACGACCTGGTATTTTATTTAGGAAGAAATGACAACCAGGTAAAACTAAACGGGTACCGCATAGAGCTTGAGGAAATAAGTAATGTATTGCTGACGCATCCTCATATAAAAAATGCTGTTGCCCTTCCATTAGTAAACGGGAATGTCACAAAAAAAATAATCTGTTTTGTGATCGCGAATGAACTTGACTTTAAAAAAATAAATGATGAATTAAAAGCATTTCTCTTAAAGTATTTGCCTTCTTATATGATCCCTTCCGAGTTTATTATGAAACAGGAATTTCCCCTGAACAGTAATTATAAAACCGATAAAAAAGCATTGCTTGAGTCATATTTAGCCGGTAATTAATTATCTAAAATACCCTGTCTTAAAGGCTTTCAAAGGTTATTTTGCAGGCAAAACCGGATTAGACTTTTTCCTCTAAATTTCTTAATTTAGCTGACCGATTTAAAGCCATGTTTAAACTAAAAAATTACATTAACGGGGAGCTGGTAGAACCAACCTCTAAACAATATATAGATAACTACGATCCTTCACGCGGCATTGTATATTCGTTGATCCCCGACAGCGATGAACGTGATGCTGAACACGCTATTGCGGCCGCTAAGGAAGCCTTTAAAACCTGGAGTATTACTCCTAAAGATACCCGTTCTGCC
>JBBRHI010000185.1:0-6115 GCA_038222995.1 Bacteroidia bacterium
TTAGCCTGGGGATTAGGTATAGGAACGGTTTGGTCTTTTGTAGGAACAATAATGTATTTTGTGTTAAGCATATTTAATACACCCAGCTTAGCCATGTGGATGCGCATTAACGAATCGTTTTGTGCTGCTTGGTTTAACCCGTTATAAAATTCGCTGATCTCTTTGTCTAAATGGAAATCAATCACTTCCTGGTATTTTTTAAGCTTAGCGCCATGGTAACCTCCAATGGATTTATGATAGTATGAAGTAGCAGCATCGTTCCAGGTACTTACCGATAAATTAAGGACGCGGTAATCTAAACTTTTATCTTCCAATATCTGTAAATCAGTAGGTGTTTTTTCGGGCGGAGCATCATATTGAGCTTTTGCCGTAAAGTTCTTTTTATTTAGGTAACGGTCTGCTACAGGCCATAAATCGGCTGTTAAAAATATCCCGATGGCCACTAAAAATAACTCAAGCTTTAATTTCTTGGTCATATATAAAAATAAGAACCCCGCCGATAATAAAATAAAAATAAGAGAGCGCATGGCATCGCTTTTAAAGATAGACTCCCTCGCTTTTTCAATATTAGATAAGTAATCGGGCATAAATTGTGCTACTTGCGCATCGGTGGCGCCGCTTTGTTTAAATTGATTTACGGTTTGCACTTCTTCACCGTCCGCTAAAAACGAATTGGTAACGGTAGGTGCCAACCAGCTGATTAAACAGAAGCCTCCTATTACCGCCACTGCAATGATCAACGCTGTTTTAAGCGGGATCGGTTTTTTTGTAAAAGGAAGAATGACCCTACCATTGGTGGCAGATAGTTTAATGAATTTATCTAAAGCCATGACTGCCAACAGCGGGATCGTTAATTCGGCAATAACTAATATCATAGATACTGCCCTGAATTTATTATAGCCCGGTACATGATCCATAAACACATTGGTTAATCCCATAAAATGCTTGCCCCAGGCTAACATTACTGATAATAAGGTGGCCCCGAACAATGCCCATTTTAAAGGATGGTCAATAATTAATAATCCTAAAAAAGCCAGTAACATCACAATAGCGCCAATATACACCGGCCCGCTGGTAAACGGTTGGTCACCAAAGTAGGCACTGCTTTGCGCTATTTGTTCACGCATTTGCGGGTCTACACTTTTAAGCGCGTCTTTATCAACACTTGCAATAGTAGCAGAACCGCCGCCTTTAAAATTAGGGATCAAAAACGTAAAGGTCTCTCCTACTCCATAGCTCCACTGAGTTGCATAATTTTTATCGAGGCCCGAAGTTACATTTCCTTCATTTGTTTTTTGAGAAGCATCCATGGTTAACTCTGTTTTACCGCGGGTTGTATAATTTCCGTACTCGTAGGTAGCAAGCAGGCTTCCCGCATTGGGTAACAAGCCTATAACAGAAGCGCCAATAAATAAAGCCACACCTATAAAGAATGGTTTAATGGTTTTTTGTTTAACAGCATATATAAAATAACTTAAGAACACAATGCCGAACAACATAAAGCCATAGTACGAAATTTGAACGTGGTTTGCATTTAGTTCCAGCGCCATAAACAAAGCACATAACGCGAAACCGAGCCGGTGCTTGCCCCGCATTAATAAAATAATACCACCCAGTATAGGAGCTAAGTAACCGATGGCATTGGCTTTGGAATTATGCCCCGCCTCGAGAATAATAAAAAAGTAGGAAGAAAAACCGTAGGCTAAGCTGCCCACCAGGGCAAGCCACGGATTAACCTCTAAACATAACAGCAATATAAAAAAGCCCAAAAAGTACAGGAATATATAGCCTGACGGATGCGGTAAAAAAAGATGGAACGCCTTATCGATGCCTCCCAACCAGTTACCGGGGTATAAGGTTGATACCTGGTAAGCAGGCATTCCGCTAAACATAGAGTTGGTCCAAAGCGGTTCTGCATGGTCTGTTTCCCTGAATTCAACCACTTCGCGGCTCATCCCTCTAAACCGCACAATATCGCCCTGAACAAGCGACTTACCTGAAAACACAGGTGCAAATTGGACAACGGTAATAGTAGCAAAAACAATAATTGCTGCAATGTAAGGCAAATACTTTTTAAAGTTCATGTAAATGAGGTTTACGCAAATATAACAAATATCATATCCGGTTTTTAAAAGCAAAGGCAAACATATTTACATAATTAACTAAATTTTAAACATCGGCGCCTTTAAAATCAATAAGAGAGAGTACAGGCAAAGCCAATTTTATTTGTACTTTTACCCTTCATGAAAAAACTGTTTTCCGTACTTAAATATACCCGCGATTACAAGAAATATACCTACCTGAATATTCTGTTCAACGTCTTATTTTCTGTTTTTTCCGTTTTCTCTATTACCCTTGCCATTCCCTTTCTTAAATTAATTTTCGACAGTGATGTATCGTATTATCAAGATCTTTTGAATAAGGGATTGCCAACTTTCGAATACAGCGCAAAGTATGCCTCAACCTGGGGATACTATAAAATGTCGTACTATATTATTATATACGGTAAAACAACCGTATTAATGTGGATATGCTTTACGGTATTTGCCGCTACCTTTTTTAAAAATGTATTCCGCTATTTTGCCATGTATTTTTTAGCGCCCATTCGTAACGGGGTAGTAAAAGACCTGAGAAATAAAATGATGAAGAAATCGCTGGAGTTGCCGCTTTCTTATTTCAGCGATGAGCGTAAAGGGGATATGATGAGCCGCATGACAACCGACGTGATAGAGATTGAATGGTCGATTATGCAAACATTGGAGCTTATATTCAGAGAACCATTGCTGATTATTATCTCTTTAATCATGCTTATTGTGATTAGCCCTTATTTAACCCTGTATGTATTTTTATTGTTGCCCGTTGCCGGCCTTGCGGTGGCTTTAGTAAGCAGGAGCCTTAAAAACCGTTCTGCCAAAGGCAAAATCGTGTTCGGACAATTGTTTAACATTATGGAAGAAACGCTTGGTGCCTTAAAGGTCATTAAAGCGTTTACGGGAGAACGTTTTGTGCTAAACCGTTTCGAAAAAGTAAATAAAGAGTACAATCGCATTTCCATAGGCTTATACCGTCGGGGCGATCTGTCTTCGCCCATTAGTGAAACGGTGGTATTGGGCGTATTAATGCTCATTTTATTTATTGGCGGCGCTATGGTCATTGATCATACGAGCAGCTTGTCTGCGGAAGGTTTTATCGGTTATTTTGCAGTGGCCTCACAAATAGTACCTCCTATTAAGCAAATTACGTTAGCTTATAATAATATACAAAAAGGCTTGGCTTCCGAAGAACGCATTGAGAAAATCCTGCATGCCGAAAATCCTATTGTAAATGCAGCTAACGCTAAAACCATTGATGATTTTACTACCGGTATTGAATTTAAGAACGTTTCCTTTGCTTACCATAAAGGCGATGCGGGTTATGTATTAAAAAACATTAACCTGAATATTCCTAAAGGCAAAACCATTGCCCTCGTAGGGCAAAGCGGTAGCGGTAAAACCACCCTGGCCGATATGATTCCGCGCTTTTATGATACGGATCTTGGCGAGATAAAAATAGACGGCATTGCCTTAAGAGACATCAATATTGAAAGCTTGAGAAAACAAATTGGTGTGGTTACGCAGGAAAGTATTTTGTTTAACGACACCATTGAGCACAACATTACCTTTGGGATGGATAACTTTGATGCGGCTAAAGTGCAGGAAGCCGCTAAAATTGCCAATGCGCATGAGTTTATTATGCAGCAGCCTAACGGTTACCAAACTAACATTGGCGACCGCGGCGGTAAATTAAGCGGCGGGCAAAGACAACGGATCAGTATTGCAAGGGCTATTTTAAAGAACCCTCCTATTTTAATTTTAGATGAAGCTACCAGCGCTTTAGATACTGAAAGTGAACGACTTGTGCAGGATGCCTTAAATAATTTAATGAAGAACAGAACCAGCATTGTTATTGCACACCGTTTAAGCACCATTATTAATGCCGATGAAATTGTAGTCATCAATCAAGGCGAATTAGTAGAGCAAGGCTCTCATAAGCAATTGCTTGAAAAGAACGGCATCTACAAAAAGCTGTATGATATGCAGAACTTTAAATAGTAGATTTGTAATTACAAAGTAAATAACAAAGTAGTCGAACGGTTAGCATATACTTTTATAGATATATTGTATAAAAAACTATGGTTGAGATTGTTTTTCTGAAACAAGTTGAATACAGACTAATACGTTATCAATAACGAATTATCAAAACAAGTTCTTTAAATATGAATTAGAATACATAATTGCTTATTTAAAGGGTCTATTAAAGGCGTAACACGTGATAATAAAGGTGTTTCTTTAAACTTTAACTGTGAGTACATATAAAAACAATATATGCCAATGAAGCTGCTGATAATGCAGATTCGATAATTATCCCGTTTCTTTTAGTGCTTTCATAATCTTTTTTTGCCGCATCATATTTTACCGAAGCTTCAATGTTTTCAATAATATATGTTGGATCATTAGGTGCTAAATTTATAGACAATCCCATCTCATACTTTCTATTCGACCATGCTGTCATTGTAGATGAGATACAATACAAATTTTCATTAGATCTTAAAAAATAAAGAAATGTTAAAGCAAGAGGGATAGGAACAGTTGCTGATCTAAAAAATCTTTTAGCAACAAATCCTTTGTATTTCGAGGTATGATGAAGTCTTTTTGAGTAAAATGTTTTATTTTTACTAACCATAAAAGAATCTTGCATCAACCGATAAGTAGGTTCCCAAACTTTTATCTGATGCTTCCCTTTTTCTAAAGGAATAAATTTTTCTGAGGATTATATTTTATGGCCGTCAAGATAAACAATGGGATTTTTTACAGGAAAAAAAACAACCGCTTGTTTCAAAGAATCCTGAGAAAATATTGAATAGAAAAGATTTAAAAACAAAAATAAACAAAGTGCTCTCATAAAATTAATAAAGTAGTTTTTTCAATTTAGCTTTCACGGCATCATTAGGCTCTACTAAAGGCAAACGCACCGTTGCTTGTGTAATTTTCTTTTGAGCCAATACTACTTTTACACCGCCCGGGTTACCGTCAGCGAATAATTGCTCGGTAATTTCCATTAATTTATAATGTAATTTTTGCGCTGTTTTTAAATCGTGCACTAAAGCCGAGCGTACCATATCACTGAAATCTTTCGGGTAAGCATTGGCAACCACAGAAATAACACCGTCGGCACCGCTTGCTATTAAAGGAAGCGTTAAGTTATCGTCGCCGCTGATAATTAAAAAATTATCCGGACGGTGTTTAATGATCTTCATGCATTGTTCAATGTTTCCGCTTGCTTCTTTAACGGCAATGATATTCTTAAAGTCATTAGCTAAGCGAATGGTTGTATCCCAGGCAATGTTTGAAGCGGTACGGCCCGGAACGTTATATAAAATAATAGGCAGCGGACTTGCTTTAGCAATGGCTTTATAGTGTTGGTAAATACCTTCCTGCGAAGGTTTGTTATAATAAGGCGATACAGAAAGTATAGCGGAGAAAGCGGTCAGATCTTCCTTTTTTAAGCTTTCTACTATTTCAGCCGTGTTGTTCCCTCCCACTCCCAATACTAAAGGAAGTCGGTTTTTATTGGTCTTGGCAATATGGTTTATGACGTGTTGCTTTTCTTCTTTAGATAAGGTAGCCGTTTCACCCGTTGTTCCTAAAACAACAATGTATTCTACTCTGCCTTTAATAATATGTTCTACCAATTTAGTTAATGCCGGGAAATCAACAGCGCCTTTAGTGGTGAATGGTGTGACAATAGCGACACCGGTTCCTGTAAAATTTAAAGATTGTATCATTAGTTGTGAGTTGTTTTAATCATGTTTAAATATACCACTACTTGCTTTAAGTAATTGGAAATGTTAAGGGTTTTATCACTGTCTATGCTGACATCAAAAATAGCGTGTTGAAAATTACTGATCTTGCATTTAGCTGTCAGCATTTTACATAAGCTCAACGATTTTATTTGGTTGCTGTTACCAAGGTTTATAATGGCATCCGGCAGTTTAACTTGTAATTTCTGTAAAGCTTCTTCCTTAGGCAAGCCAAAAAAACTGAATTGCTTTTTATCTAAAATGTAGTGATCGAAA
>JBBRHI010000186.1:0-6108 GCA_038222995.1 Bacteroidia bacterium
GTCGCGTTCTACCGTTAAGCTCCTGTATTCTGTTTGCGGCGGTTCAGCCGGCAAATTACGCTGCAGTTTAATACCGGCGTCAATCGGCTCAAACCATTTTTCGGCCAAGCGTTTCACGTTATCAACCTCCACATCGCCCGCAATTACTAAAATAGCATTGCTTGGATTATAATGAGCTTTAAAAAAGGCTTTCACATCTTCCATCGTGGCATCTTCGATGTGTTTAATTTCTTTACCGATGGTTGCCCATTTATAAGGATGTTCTTTATAGATTAACGGCCTTAATAATAACCACACATCGCCGTAAGGCTGGTTTAAATAGCGTTGCTTAAATTCTTCAATCACCACATTTCGCTGCACGTCCAAGCTCTTTTTATCAAAAGCTAAGCTCAGCATCCGGTCACTTTCCAGCCAAAAGGCGGTCTCTAAATTTTCGGCCGGAACTGTACAATAATAATTGGTAATATCATTTGTGGTAAAGGCATTATTTTCACCGCCTACCATTTGTAAAGGCTCGTCGTAATTAGGAATATTTACACTTCCTCCAAACATTAAATGTTCAAATAAATGGGCAAAACCCGTTTTACTTTCATCTTCATCGCGCGCGCCGACATCATAAATAATATTTAAGCAGGCCATCGGCGTACTTTTATCTTGGTGAACTATAACGGTGAGATTATTCTTAAGTTTAAATTTTTCGAATTGGATCATAACTACTTTTGAGTACTATAAATTATGCTTAAAGATACTAAAAAGCAGATTAAATAAATACAAAAAGCTTATTTTTAACCCTTTGTCATGGAGGTTACTCAAAACATAAAAAAACATGAAAACCTGCACATTGTTTTTTGGCTGATAAAAGACAGTTGCTGGATGCTACAGTTAAAGTGGCTTGGAATAATAATGATCATTCCAACCTTAACCATAGCCGGTATTATTGTATTTGTTACCCGTAAAACAATTGAGGTTTACATTAACCTCGCAATTTTTTTCTGGATCTGTGCTAACAGTTTATGGATGTATGTTGAATTTTTTACAACCGGCGAATACAAGTTGACAGCTGTTTTACCGTTTGCTTTAGGTTTTACATGTGTTGGTATTTACTATTACAAAACACTTTTCGGTAAGCAAGTCAATCCCTAAATTTTTCTTGCCTAAATCGACTAATTTTTGTCCCGAACCCCGAAAAACTGCTATATTAGTCACCTCTATTTTTAATTATATTCCCCATGGAAACTACCCCATATCAATCCAAACATAAAATCCGTATTGTAACCGCTGCTGCCTTATTCGACGGGCATGATGCGGCCATTAATATTATGCGCCGCATTATTCAATCGAGCGGAGCCGAAGTAATCCACTTAGGCCACGACAGAAGCGCGCAGGAAGTGGTGAATTGTGCCATACAGGAAGATGCCAATGCTATTGCGGTTACAAGTTACCAGGGCGGGCATGTAGAATATTTTAAATACATGTACGATCTGTTGAAAGAAAAAGGATGCGAGCATATTAAATTATTCGGCGGCGGCGGCGGTGTTATTTTACCGACCGAGCTTGATGAATTACACGCTTACGGCATTGCAAAAATATATTCGCCGGATGACGGCCGTTCTCTTGGATTACAAGGTATGATCAACGATTTACTGCGTCAGTGCGATTATGCAACCGGAACGCATATTAAGCAAGACGTTGCGAAAATAGCAGACAGGGATTATAAATCGATTGCGCGAATTATTTCGGCAGCCGAAAATTTTAATGAAGAAAATATCGGTTTATTAAATGAACTGAAGGTAAAAGCAGGTAAGTCTCACACACCGGTGCTTGGTATTACCGGTACGGGAGGCTCCGGAAAATCGAGCCTTGTAGATGAATTGGTGCGTCGATTCTTAATTGATTTTAAAGACAAACAGATCGCCATTATTTCTGTTGACCCGTCGAAACGAAAAACAGGAGGCGCTTTATTAGGTGACAGGATCCGTATGAACGCGATCAATAACGACCGGGTTTATATGCGCTCTTTAGCAACCAGACAAAGTAACTTAGCATTAAGCAAATATGTGCAGGATGCGGTTAATATTTGTAAGGCCGCAAACTTCGATTTGATCATTTTAGAAACATCAGGGATCGGACAAAGTGATACGGAAATTATTGAGCACTCTAATATGAGCTTGTATGTAATGACTCCTGAATATGGTGCTGCTACTCAGTTAGAGAAAATTGACATGTTGGATTTTGCAGACATTATAGCTTTAAATAAATTTGACAAACGCGGCGCTTTAGATGCGATCCGTGATGTAAAAAAACAATACAAACGCAATCACAACTTGTGGGAAATTGCTGATGAAGACATTCCGGTATTCGGAACTATTGCTTCTCAGTTTAATGATCCGGGCATGAACCGTTTATATAAGGCAGTGATGAATAAAATGGCGGAGAAAACAGGCAATAAAAACCTGGCTTCTCAATTTCACATTACGGAAGAAATGAGTGAAAAAATTTATATTATTCCTCCTTCCAAAACACGTTACTTAAGCGAGATCTCTGAAAACAACCGCGGCTACGATAAACGCGCCAATCAACAAAGCGAAGTGGCTCAGAAGTTATACGGCATTCAAAAAACCATTGAAACGATCGGTGAATCAAAAATGGATGATAAAGATCGCTTGATTAAAGGCTTACAGGAAGCCTATGAAAAAACGAAATTGGACCTTGATCCCCGTAATTTATTGGTGATTGAAAATTGGGAAGCGAAGAAGAAACTATTCAGCAGCGAGTTTTACGAATTTAAAGTGCGGGATAAAGTATTGAAAATTGAAACGCATTACGAATCGTTATCCCATTTACAGATCCCTAAAATTGCTTCGCCAAAATATACATCTTGGGGCGATATTTTAAAATGGAATTTACAGGAAAATTTCCCGGGAGACTTTCCTTACACTGCCGGTATCTATCCGTTTAAGCGTGAAGGCGAAGACCCGACCCGTATGTTTGCCGGTGAAGGCGGGCCTGAAAGAACCAACAAACGGTTTCATTATGTAAGTAAAGGATTGCCGGCTGCCCGCTTAAGCACAGCCTTTGACAGTGTAACACTTTACGGGAACGACCCGGATTACCGCCCTGATATTTACGGAAAAGTAGGCAACAGCGGTGTAAGCATTTGTTGTTTGGACGATGCTAAAAAATTATACAGCGGCTTTAATTTAGCCGATCCAAAAACGTCGGTGTCTATGACCATTAACGGTCCGGCCCCTACCCTCGCTGCCTTTTTTATGAACGCGGCCATTGATCAGCAATGTGAATTATACATTAAAGAGCATAGTTTAGAAAAAGAAGTAGACCAAAAAATAAAAGCTATTTATAAAGCTAAAGGAACGGTTCGGCCAACTTACCAAGGCGAATTACCGGAAGGTAATAACGGCTTAGGCTTATTGTTATTGGGCGTTACAGGTGATCAGGTATTACCGCATGACGTTTATGAAACCATTAAAGCAAAAACACTCACACAAGTTAGAGGAACTGTACAGGCTGATATTTTAAAAGAAGACCAAGCACAAAACACCTGTATTTTCAGTACTGAATTCAGCTTGCGGGTAATGGGTGATGTGCAGCAATATTTTATCGATAAAAAAGTACGTAATTTTTATTCTGTTTCCATAAGCGGTTATCATATTGCCGAAGCAGGCGCTAATCCTATCTCTCAGCTTGCCTTTACCTTAGCCAACGGATTTACGTTTGTTGAATATTATTTAAGCAGGGGAATGAACATTGATGATTTCGCGCCTAATTTATCTTTCTTCTTTAGTAACGGCATTGATCCGGAATACAGTGTGATTGGCCGTGTAAGCCGTCGTATATGGTCGAAAGCCATGAAGTTACGCTACGGCGGAAATGAAAGAAGCCAGATGTTGAAATATCACATTCAAACATCCGGGCGTTCCTTACATGCGCAGGAAATTGATTTTAATGACATTCGTACAACGTTGCAAGCGTTATATGCTATTTATGATAATTGTAATTCCTTGCATACCAACGCCTACGATGAAGCGATTACCACGCCGACAGAAGAATCGGTTCGCAGGGCTATGGCTATCCAGTTAATTATTAACCGCGAATTAGGGTTGGCGAAAAATGAAAATCCGTTACAGGGCTCTTTTATTATTGAAGAATTAACTGACCTGGTTGAAGAAGCCGTATTAACCGAGTTTGACCGTATCTCTGAAAGGGGCGGCGTGTTAGGCGCTATGGAAACCATGTACCAACGCGGACAGATCCAGGAAGAAAGCTTGTATTACGAAACCTTGAAGCATACGGGCGAATACCCAATCATTGGTGTAAATACCTTCCTTTCAAGCAAAGGCAGCCCAACCATTATTCCGAAGGAAGTGATCCGTTCTACGGCCGAAGAAAAAGAATACCAAATAAACATGCTCAACGAATTACATAATTCTCATAAAGAAAAACACGATGAGTATGTGAAAAAATTACAGCATGCGGCAATACAAAATCAAAATATTTTTGATGAATTAATGGAAGCCGTAAAATATATGAGCTTAGGGCAAATTACACGTGCGCTGTTTGAAGTAGGCGGACAATACAGAAGAAATATGTAAAAATACCCTCTAACACTTACAAAAGCCCTTGCAAACCGCAGGGGCTTTTTGCTATATTTGATTTATGAAATCGGTTTTAGTATGCTTGCTTATGTTACTTTCAGGCCTTTGTTTTTCGCAATACAACGTTGATAGTTTAACCGCTGTAACGAAAAATGAAAAGATCGATGCATTTGAAAAAGCCAATGCCTGGTTCGAGCTTTCAAATTCAGTAGATGAAAACCTTATTGAAGATTATTGCAACAAGGCCGCCCGGCTGCTTTCGCAAGTTGATTCTTCAAAAGAAGGCATCCAAAAATATTATATTTTAAAAGGCGGTATCTATGGAAACCTTGGCTATTATTACCGCGCCAAAGGTTTAGTAAGAAAAGCATTTGATCATTATTTTATTGCCCTAAACTATTCTGAAAAAGCAGACACTAAAAATTTATATGCCGATATGCAAAATAATATCGGCATGCTCTATTATTCTCAAAAACAATATAAAGAATCGGTTCCTTATTACCTTAAAGCAATTAGCACCTATAAAGCGATACATGAACAGGGATACGAAGCAAGAGCCTATATGAATCTCGGCGGAGCTTATCAAAATCTTGGCAATTTTTCGACGGCTATTTCTACTTTCAAAAAAGCCTTACAAATGTTTATCAGCAGGCGTGATACACTATATGAAGGCTTCTCGTACAATAACATTGCGGTGTGTTTCAAAAAACAAAACCTCGCAGATTCCTCGTTTGTTTATCTGAATAAAAGCCTGCCTCTTTTCGAAAAGATTAACTCAAAAGATGAGTTAGCCTGGACTTACGATGTTTTAGGGGGCGTATATACCACTATTAAAAAATTTGACAAAGCTGAATTTTACTGTGAAAAGTGCGTGGAAATAGCACGTGAAAGAAACCTCCCGGAACAGCTGGCAGGCTGTTTATATAATCTTTATACCATAAGTGAGCATAAAGGCGATCACCAAAAAGCGTTAAGGTATTATATTCAATCCGACTCCATAAAAGATTCCCTGGTTAATAACAATACCCGTTTATTATTAGCTACTAACCGGGTAGAATATGACTTTAATAAAAAGGAAGAGCTGTTGACGATTGAGTCGGAAAAAAGGGCGATCGAGTACAACGAAAAAAGTAAAAGAAGCAGTATCATTATTTTTTCGGTGATTGCTATCCTGGCAGTGTCGTTATTTTTCGGTTACATGGTGTTTAAAAGCCTTAAGCTTGAGAAGTTGGCAACACGCATGGTGCTTGATCAGAAAGAAATTATAGAAGAAAAGCAAAAAGAAATTATAGACAGTATTACGTATGCAAAGCGGATACAGGAAGCTATTTTACCGGCAGAAAATTACTGGGCAAAAAATTTGCCCGACAGCTTTGTATACTACAAACCGAAAGATATTGTAGCGGGTGATTTTTACTGGATGGAAAAAGTGAATGACCTTGTATTTTTTGCCGCTGCCGATTGCACCGGGCATGGCGTGCCGGGCGCAATGGTT
>JBBRHI010000187.1:0-6092 GCA_038222995.1 Bacteroidia bacterium
TAAAGTTTCTTCTTAAAAATGTTTCCATAAATAATGATATAAGCGAGTTAATTTCGGGGGCCGTTAAAATGGTATAACTAATCCATTGTTTTAGTTACAACCTTCATGTCAAATTAAAATAAACAAAAACAAACCGGCAACTAGGGTTTACCCTAATTCTTGTGTTAACTTAATGTATTGTTAATATTAAAGGAGTTTAAATAAATAATATTAACTACCTATATATGAGTAAAATTGATAAGATAATTTGATAACTATAATTATTTGGTTATTTTGGAATCAGTTTTTTATGGAGAACATACACATTTTAATTGCAGAAGATCATAAAGTATTCAGGCAATTATTAATACCTGTTTTAAAGGAACATGTTATTTGTACAATAGGCGAGGCAGAGAATGGCCTTGAACTGCTTGCCTTGCTTGAAACCAATATTCCTGATGTTATTTTATTGGATATTGAAATGCCGGTGATGAATGGAGCCGAAGCTTTTGCACAGATAAGAAAATTGTATCCCGATGTAAAAGTTATTTTTTTAAGTACCCATAAGGAACCTGTTATGGTGGAATATTTTTACTCCAAAGGAGCGCATGCTTTTTTGTCGAAGAATTCAAACCTTGAATTTATTATTGAAACCATTAAACTGGTGCATATGTGTAAATACGTGCCGGTGTTCCCGATAAAAAATAGGCCGGAGGAAGAGTTTAAATTCAGTGCCAGGGAAGCGGAAATAATTCCGTTAATTGTAGAAGGCCGTTCGAATAAAGAAATAGCCGATAAACTGAATATAGGGAATAAAGCTGTAGAAGCACATAAGAAGAATTTATTTAAAAAAACGAAAACACAAAGTGCTGTGGGGTTTGTAAGTTATATATTAAAAAAAGGATTTAATTATTTGAAGTAAGGCTCTATTTGCTTATTGTATTGCATCATAATATATAAGTGTATTCGTTTAATAAACAAACAAAATTTTAGCTTTTTTTAGAACTATTCTTTTTATCTTTTAATTAGATTTGATATACCAAAAACTCACCTCATGAAATTGATCATTACATTTATGATAGCCTGCTCCGGTTTGCTGAGCAGCTATTTTCAAACACCTGTCTGGAAAAAAGAACAGCTCATGTCTACCAAAGAACTGGCAGATAAAATACAGGCTAATGCTAAAGATAAGCCGCTTATTTTTAATGTAGGCCCTATGGAAAACATTAAATCGGCGGTAGCGGTTGGTGCTGCCACCAATGTTACCTTTAAGTCGCGGATGAACGAAACGCTGGCTATGGAAAATAAAACAAAGGCTATAGTTGTGTATTGCGGATGCTGCTCTTATTCAAGCTGTCCTAATATACGGCCCGCTTATGATGCGCTAATAGCCCAAGGTTTTAAAAACACCAAAGTATTGGAGTTACCCGAAGGCATTAAACCGGATTGGGTTGCCAAAGGCTACCCGATGGAGTAATTCTTTTTCACGGTTAGCATTGATCTGCTTTTTAAAATAAGAAGGGGCTTCTCCCTTTTAATTAATAGTTCTTACATTTATAATAATGGAAAAAAGTAAAACTAATATTCCTACGCTTTATGAATGGGCAGGGGGCATGCCGGTGTTTGAAAAACTGATGGATGTTTTTTATAAAAAAGTATTAAGCGATGCTTTGCTCGAGCCTATTTTTAAGCATATGTCTGCAGACCATCAACTGCATGTAGCACATTTTATTGCTGAAGTATTTGGCGGCCCTAAATTTTATACAAGCGAAGGGGGCTCCCATTTTAAAATGATCCAAAAACATTTAGGAAAGCATTTAACCGAACAACATCGTAAACGTTGGGCAGAGCTTTTAGTTGAAAGTACTGACGAATTGAATTTACCGGCCGATCCTGAATTTCGTTCGGCCTTTGTGGCGTATATTGAATGGGGTACTCGCATCGCCGTTTTAAATTCTAACGAAACAGAATTAGCAATGAATCCTTTAGAGCCAATGCCGGAGTGGGGTTGGGGTGTTCCCGGGAAACCGTTTCAAAATTAAACTGTCGAGTTTTTTAACAATTAAGTAAGTAACGGCAGTTTTATTATTGCACGCGCTTGTGTAAGTTTGCCGCATATAATTATAACAATGAACCCGCACATCGAAACTTTAAAAACAGACATTGAACCCTTAAGAGCTCAATTGATAGATCACCCCGTTTATGCTAAAATAAAATCTATTAAGCATCTTAATACATTTATGGAACACCATGTATTTGCTGTATGGGATTTTATGTCGTTATTAAAAGCTTTACAAAAAAATCTTACCTGTGTCAGTCTTCCCTGGGTGCCGGTGGGTAGTGCGGAGACACGCTACTTAATAAATGAAATTGTATTGGGCGAAGAATCGGATGTGGATGAAGTGGGAGTTCGTACCAGTCATTTTGAATTGTATCTGCAAGCCATGCAACAAACCGGGTGCAACATACAAATTATATCACATTTTATAGAAGCCGTCCGTAAACATATTCCTCTTAAAGAGAGTATGCAATCAGCAGGTATTCCGCCTGCTTCCGCGGAATTTGTGTTAAAAACATTTGACGTGGTTCATGCAAATAAAGCACACGTTCAGGCGGCTGTATTTACCTTTGGCCGTGAAGACCTTATTCCCGGTATGTTCCTGCACTTTGTAAAAGAATTAAATAACCAAACGCCTAACAGCGTGAGTATTTTAAAATATTATTTAGAAAGGCATATTGAAGTAGACGGAGATCACCATTCGCACCTTGCTTATAAAATGACCGAAGAGCTGTGCGGTAATGATATCGCTAAATGGGAGGAGGCCACTGAAGAAGTTAAAAAAGCGCTGAGCGCCAGAATAAAATTGTGGGATGCCATTGCCGCGCAATTAAATTAAAGCGGTTATATTTATAGATCGTATTTCTGCACATCCTATTACATGGAGTCATGCCGAATGTGTTTCAGCAGCTTTAGGCCATTACACATTAAACTGTTTAAAGTGATGGTCTAAATGGCTTGCGGCGCTTATTCCCCATTCTTCAACACTCATTTTGCCGAAAAAAGGATGCGTATGTTCAGCAACTCCTTCTTTACCCGCAGCGGTAAAATCTTTAACAGCCTTTATGAGTTTTGCTTTTTCAACCTCAAAGCCAAGCGTGTCTGTAATGAGCATTTCCTTAACGGTAGGGCTGTTGCGGTCTATCGCATTTTCTTTTAAAACTTTGTTTTTCAGCATCGGCCCAATGATCCTTCCAATAAATACACGGTTCATTTTCCTGGTTCCCATAGCCATTTCAACGCCTTGAGAGCAATGCAGAAGCATCTGCGAAACATTCATTTTCCCCCATTGGGGTTCTGTAGTTGCTTGTAGTTTTTCTACCCGGTGAAGGAGTTCGGCAGAAGTTGCAGTGTCAAAAAGTGTTTTCATGAAATGTGGTTTAAATTAATAGTATGCAATAGTAATTTAAGTAAGTGACAACCCTATGTCAGTAGTGAAAGTACTATTTAAATTATGAAATAGTTACTTTCCGGGAGCGCTCAACATCCTTATTGAATTATTTTATTAACTTGTACCAACTAAACCACTCTTGTTATGGAATCATACGACACGTTATCGGAAGCCATTAACGCTTTAAAAGCACAAGGCTATACGGAAGATTTTAATTTGAAACAAAATTGTATTGAATGTAATAACGGAAAGCATTCCTTAACACATCATGAGTTTAAGATAGATAAAGCGTTTCGTTTTGATGTGAACGAAGACCCTTCGGACCAATCGGTATTATACGCTATTTCATCTGAGGTACATCATCTGAAAGGCATTTTAGTAAGCGGTTACGGAATTTATTCGGACAACGTCACGAACGAAATGCTGGAGAAATTAGCTATTAATTAATCGCCTTAAGCCTATGTCAAACATTAAATTAATTATAGAAGAACGTGCTGCCGATATCGGAAATTTTATAGTGGGCCGTTTACTTCCTTTTCGTGAAAAACGCATGGTGGGCCCGTTTGCTTTTATAGACCACATGGGCCCGGCTCATTTAAACGATCATGAAAACATAGATGTGCCGCCGCACCCGCACATCGGGCTGTCTACCTTAACGTATTTATTTGAAGGCAATATGACTCATAAAGACAGCCTTGGCACAGATATGGAAATTACCCCCGGTGCAGTTAATTGGATGACGTCCGGCAAAGGCATTGTACACTCCGAAAGAACACCGGCATATTTAAGAGCATCCGATAAACAATTACATGGCTTACAAATATGGGTAGCGGTGCCAAAAGCTTTGGAACAAATGGAGCCTTCGTTTGCACATATTGAAAAAAAAGACCTTCCGGGTTGGGAAAAAGAGGGTGTGTCTTATAAATTAATTGCAGGAGAAGCATTCGGTAAAAAATCGCCTGTGCCTGTTTACAGCCCGCTTTATTTTATGGAATTAAAAACAAGTTCCAAGCAAAAAGTAAACATAGGCCATGAGCTGTTTGGCGAAAGCGCGATTTATATTTTGCAGGGTTATATAGAAAGCGAAGGAACGGTTTTTGAGCCGAAACACTTGCTGGTGGCCAAAGAAAGCAAGCTTTGTGAATTTGAAATGGGAGAGGATACCATTATTTATATTTTTGGCGGAGAACCTTTACCGGAAGAGCGTTTTATTTACTGGAATTTTGTAGCTTCCTCCAAAGAATTAATTGAAGAGGCCAAGCAGAGATGGCTTAACCAGACTTTTCCAAAAGTTCCCGGTGAAACCGAATTTGTGCCTTTACCGGAACCTCCCGGAAAGAAGTAATCATCGGATAAATAGTAAGTAAGCCGTTTTTAGTGTTTCCCATCTAACATCCTAATAATAAGCCGGCATGAAAGTATAAGCTTTGCAATAAATGTTAAAGTGCCGGGTAATATTTTTATTATAATTTGATAAAGAAAGTGACGGCTGTAAATTAGCTATAGCAATTAACTACATATTGAAACCTATTTTTATGACCACGAAACAAACAAACCGCAGCGCCTCCGAAGATATTCTTTCGGTATTGAAAAAATATATTTTGGAAGACGGATTTAAATTTACGATCGACCTTGAAAAATGCCACGGCTGTTATATTTACGATTCCCTGAATGACCGTGAAATCCTGGATATGTTCTCGTTTTTTGCTACCAAAGCTTTAGGACATAACCACCCGGAGATGTTTCGGGATGAACCGTTTCAATATAACCTGATGCTGGCTGCTAACGAAAATCCTACCAACTCCGATTTTTATACGGAGCAATACGCTAACTTTTTAAAAACCTTTGCACGCATTGCCATGCCCGAAGGGTTTAAACATACTTTCTTTATTTCAGGCGGAACTCTGGCAGTTGAAAATGCTTTGAAAGCAGCCATGGATTGGAAAGTAAAAAAGAATTTTAAAAAAGGCATCAAAGAAGAAAAAGGTCACCAAGTGATCCACTTTAAACAGGCGTTTCACGGCCGAAGCGGGTATACCATGTCCATGACAAACAGTAAACCCGCACAAACGGATTATTTTACAAAATTTGATTGGCCAAGGATTGATAATCCTAAAATAGAGTTTCCTTTAACGGAAGCTTCTTTAAAAGACGTAAAAGAAAAAGAACAAAAAGCCGTAGAGCAAATTCATAAAGCCATTAAAGATAATCCCGACGATATTTGTGCCATTATTATTGAACCGATACAGAGCGAAGGAGGGGATAACCATTTCAGGGGAGAGTTTTTACAAATGCTGCGAAAGATAGCGGATGAAAACGAGCTCCTTTTAATTTTTGATGAAGTACAAAATGGCGTAGGTCTTACCGGGAAGTTTTGGGCCTATCAGCATTTTGATGTAGTGCCTGATATTTTTTCGTTCGGAAAAAAAATGCAGACCTGCGGTATTGTTGCTACAGGAAGGTTAGATGAAATAGAGGATAATTGCTTCACCACACCCGGCAGATTAAACTCGACCTGGGGCGGTAATTTAGCAGATATGGTAAGGGCGACTAAGATCCTGCAAATTATTGAGAAAGATAAACTGGTTGAAAATGCCGCTAAACAGGGTGAGTATATTTTAAAGAAACTAAACGCACTTTCAGAAAAAAGAAAAATGACCAATG
>JBBRHI010000188.1:0-6077 GCA_038222995.1 Bacteroidia bacterium
TTGTTATTTTATAGCCTTCCAACGAAGTACTGGTTGTAATTAAAGTCATGTCTGTCATAGCTTAATAGTTTAGTTTACAAGGTAATTAAATTATTGGGATCTAACGTTCATAACACAAGTCTGTAATCTTTAATCTGTTGTAAAATAGGTGACCACTTTTTGTTTTTTCTTGGAATAAGCAATGGCACAAATTCCCTTGTAGCGATATGCATACATAAAACCAATGGCAGAAGTGTCTGAAATAATATCGTTCCATTGTTCGTTTTTTGCCGGGTTAAGATCTTTATGAGAAAAACCGGAATCGCTTTTTTCAACCAAACGCACCGCGTTTCCAAAGTGCGCATCGGCAAACATTTTTCTTATTTCTTTCACAATCGTGTCTTCTCGCTGAGTAGCACCGGGGGCAGCACCTGAACCATCATGTAATAAGCCTTTTGCGGCAAACGAATCGGTAAACAATACTTTGTTTTTATAATTTAAAATTTGGAAAAGCGCTTTCCCGTTAATAATAGAATCTCCCGTTAAGGTGAGCTTAAACATATCGGGGTGAGCGGCGTCTGAAAACGGATGCTGAACAATATTTATTAAAAGAATTTTATTTTTTTGATTTTCCCCTTTCGAGTAGCCTTGAGTTAAATTATCACAGGAATAAAGTCCGGCTAAAATAAAAAGAGCAAGCAATGTTTTCATTATATAATACATTTTGAGTTTTGGTTAAAGATACTATGTTGCCCCGCATTTGCAAAGAAGAATGATGACCTGTAATTAGTTTTTAATGAAAGCTTTGAGTTAAGAGGTAAGGGCTTTAGGTAGTGTCTCCTTGAGGATTACACATAGACAATAAACGTTAATTAAAATAAACTGTCATATCATTTTATATTTTTGTATAAACACTAAATTATAAATCCTGTAAAAAACAACCTGCATGAAAATTCTTCTTTTAGTCATATCCGCTTCTTTAATAATGATGACACACGAGCCTGTTAAAAAGAGTATAACGGCACTGCGCGCTTCTTTTATGACTTATAAATCGGGTAAGGATGCAAAGAAACTTGCAGAATATTACAGGCAGCGTGTGTTAAAAGGGGAAAGCATGGCAAGCATTGCAAAGCTCTACAGTGAAGATCCAGGGTCGGCTAGCAACGGCGGACAATACAGTGGAATTGTACGAGGCGTAATGGTTCCCGAGTTCGAAAAAGTAGCCTACAGCTTAAAGCCAGGGGAAATTTCGGAAGTATTTGAAACACAATACGGGTTTCATTTTATACAATTGATCTCTAATAAAGCAGATGTACTTGACCTTAGGCATGTATTGATCACTAAGGATTAACAGTTAAATTGCATATTATCGCAATCGCTTTTCTTAAATATATAGTCTTTTGATCTTCTTATACCTTTTTTTCCTGATAAATGAATTTTAAGAAACCGGATTTTAATCTGTCGATTAATGTCAAATTTTATGAGTCAAGTAGTACTACCTGATTAAAAAACTAAGTATCACTACCTGATTATACTAAGTAGTAGTACGAGTTAAATACTTGATTATTAGAACAAGTAAGCGTATGTGTAACGGATTATTATTCTATTCATTAATTGTAAACTTATCACGGTATTTTTTCGTATCATAACTTGTAAACAAGAAATAATATTAACCCCCTAAAAACAAATTTTTATGGCATTTACAGGCGATGAAGCTCAAGAATTTCCATTAGCAACAGCAGGTGCATGGACAGCAAATTACAGAACGGCAAACCCAAAAGGTATTAAAGCACACTTTTTCGGCTACAAGATTATTCAAAGAATCCTGGCACAGCCGGGCTGCGTAGGCATCAGGTGTTATTATTCGTTAGATGACAACGGTGTGCAACAAATGATTATGGTAGGTGCGGATAAAAACGAAAACGACCTGCATAACGGCATTATAGCAGAGGTGGCAAGACCTTGCCCTCCATTCTGTTCTTCCGCAAACCCGTTAATGGGAATGTAACATAAAAAGGCGCATTTTTTATATGCGCCTTTTTTTCTATTTTAGCCCAAATTAAAATAGTTGAACCCACTTTACAACATACTAAGTTACCTGGCCGTCATTTTTAATTTTGTTCCTTTTTTTCTTGGCTTTTTCACATGGAAATTCTTTAGCAAACATGAAAAGATCATTTTTGCAGTTATTATACTATCTGTAATAACTGAAACATGTGGATTTTTTGCTGAAGATCTTTTGAAATCCTACCGCATTTTAATTATAAATGTTTATACAATTCTTGAAGGAATCATTATCTGTTATTATTATGATTCTCTTCTCAAAAACAAAAATCTGAGATGGCTTATTATTCTTACAGGCCTATGTTTCATTATTATTTCTACGTATCAAATTTTTGTAACTAAAAAAACGGATATTAATCATGTTTCTTTTACAATAGAATCTATCCTTATTACTTTACTTTCTATTATAACATTTAACAATCTCTTAAGAAATCCTGTTTATTCAAACATCCTTTCTGCGCCTGTGTTTTGGATTAACTGTAGTTTTTTACTGTTTTTCTCCGGAAACTTATTCTTACATCTTTTCAGCCGGTTTTTGCAGGAACATTCTTTAGTAGCATTTTATGAATTATGGGGATTATGGCATTCGACCTTAAACATAATTTTATACACTTTAATCAGCATTGGATTTTGGAAAACCAGGACATTACAACGGTAAAACTTCTTATTACAATAGGTATTTTAATAACTGTTGTTTTCTCATCTGTTATTATCGTTTTTGTAGTACACTATCAGCGCCGCATGTTGTTGAAAGATGCGCGAATCAAGCTTATGGAGCAGGAAAAACAAATTGCTTTATTCAAGGCTTCTGTAGAAGCCGAAGAACAGCAAAAAGAAAAGATAGCCCGTAACCTTCATGATGAAATTAATCCTTTACTGTCTGTATTAAAATTAAACCTGAGCAGGCACCGGATGGAAGCGAAAAAAAACACTTTTCAGCCCGAAAGCCTTAAGCTTGATGCAGAAATGCTCGATAAAGCCATTGAAGGGATCAGAACCACCTGTCACGATTTAATCCCTTCCTTTTTGATGGAGTACGGGCTTATAAAAGCCCTGGAAGAATACATTCGTAATGTGCAACAAATAGATTCGATTACAGCCGAGTTCGAAAATAAGATTGATAACGGGGCACTCGATGCATTCAGCAAACAGGATCAGCTGAATATTTACAGGATGTGCCTTGAAATTTTAAATAATTTATTTAAACATTCGAACTGTAAAACGATTAAAATTACAACCGAGACATTAAAAAATTCAATAGTGATTAAGTTTGCGCATAACGGCACAGGTGTTAGTAACGAAGATATGAACAGATATACTGAAAACTCAAAAGGGCTGGGTTTAAAATCATTAAAAGCCCGCGCATTAATTTTAAATGCAGGCATCAATTACACAAACAATCCTAATAACGCTGTAGTTCAATTAAGTGTTCCTTACAAAAATGACTAAACTTAAACCTATCCATTTAGGCATAGCGGACGATCATTTAGTGTTAAGGCAGGGTCTCATTCTTTTATTGCAGGAATTCGACAATTTAAATATCATTATTGACGTCTCAAACGGGAAAGAATTAATGGATGCTTTAAAAAAAAGCAAGCCTGATATTATTTTACTGGATATTGAAATGCCCATAATGAACGGCCGCGAAGCCCTAGACAAAATTGTAGTTAAGTACCCCGATATTAAAGTAATTATTATGAGTATGCATTTTAGCGATGCTTACATTATTGAGTTCATTAAAAAAGGCGCCTGTGCATTTATTCCTAAAAATTGCGATATAGATAAAGTAGTAGATGCCATACATTCGGTACATGAGTTCGGTTATTATTACGATAATAAAGTATCGGCTGCCATGGCTTCGTTGATTAAAAAAACGCCTATTGATGTGCTTATCCAGAATACCGAATTTACAAAACGTGAACTGGACGTGGTGAAGCTCCTCTGCTTAAAAATGTCGAATAATGAAATTGCAAAGACGTTGAACTTAAGCACGCGTACCATTGAAGGGCATCGTTACAACATTTCTAAAAAAACAAATGTATCGGGTGTAACGGAATTAATTGAATATGTCACTCAAAATAATTTGTTTCAAATTCCGGGGTAATAACCCGTTTTATATCTTATTTTTTATAAGGATAAAAGTAAACCTGCTAACTCAGTTTGTATTTCTTTTCCTTTATCATTATTGTACCAATTTTGAAGTTCTGTTTTTAGTGTTTCAGTATTGGCATGTTCCGCCTTCATTTTTAAATACAAGGCTTGGCATTTAGCAGGCCGAGGCCCCCAAGAGGCAAGATCATCTCCGTTTTCATTTTTAATAATAAGCTTGGGAATAGCCTTTCCGCCATTCGTTAAATACGAATTGATCCTGAAGGGTTCATAATCCCTTAATTCATATTCAACGTCAATAAGCGGGTTGAGCAATGCCATTTTATACAGAAAAGGAATGATATGTGCAGCATCACCGCACCAGGGCTCAGTAATAATAATCCACTTTTGATAAGCCGAAATTTTAGAAACCACTTCTTTTACGCCATCTGTAAGTTCACCTGTTTTCAACCAACGGTTCATGCGCGACCAGTTAAGCTTCGTATAATTAAGGTAATCGGCATTGTTGTAAGGGGCTTCGGGGGCCGGGTCATTTAATATTATATTGAAGTAATTTAAATAAAGTTCAAAATTCATAACATCAATTTTAAAGGTAAATATATGTATCATCAATCAAAATTAAAAGTAACCAAAAACAGATAATCCGCTATCATTTACATACCGGCATTTTTTAAAAAATAATTATGAGTAGCTTTGTCTGTACCATTAACCCTTCTAAAATAAACATTATGGAAATTGGAATTGATAGTTTTGCTGCCATGTTTAGCAGCAACACCGCGGGCACTGCACAAAGCAACTCACTTGCAATGGCGCAGTTACTTGAGCTTATTGAGTTTGCAGATAAAGCGGGTCTCGATGTATTTGGCATCGGTGAACACCATCGTAAAGAATTTCTTGACTCAGCCCCTGCCGTTATACTTGCAGCGGCAGCAGCCCGCACAAAACGCATCAGGCTTTCAAGCGCTGTTGCCGTGCTTAGCGCAGCCGACCCTGTAAGGGTATTCCAAAACTTTTCCACGCTCGATCTTATCTCGCAAGGACGTGCTGAATTAGTTGTAGGACGCGGTTCTTCTATAGAAGCATTCCCTTTATTCGGTTTTAATCTTGAGGAGTATGATGAATTGTTTGCTGAAAAATTAGAGCTTTTATTAACCATCCGCGACACTGAATTTGTAACGTGGTCAGGTAAGTTCAGGCCTGCTCTTAAAAACCAACCTATCTACCCGAGGCCCGTTCAAAATCCGTTTCCTGTATGGCTGGGCGTAGGCGGCACTCCCGAATCCTTTATACGCGCCGGTAAACTCGGTTTGCCTTTAATGGTGGCAGTGATCGGCGGAGAAACCTATCGCTTTAGGCCGCTTGTAGACCTATACAGAGAAGCCGGGAAAAAAGCGGGCTATGCCCCCGAACAATTAAAAGTGGGCTTACACTCACTGGGTTATGTTGCAAATACAACGAAAGAAGCCATTGATGATTTTTACCCGGGCTATGCTGAAAGTATGACAAAGCTTGGTAAAGAACGCGGCTGGCCTCAGATGACACGGTCTCGTTTTGAAGCACAGATGGGACCCGAAGGCGCATTATTAGTTGGTAACCCTGAAGAAGTGGCGGAGAAAATATTAAGACACAGCGAGTCGCTCGTCGGCATTTCCAGAGTTACGTTTCAAATGGATACAGCATCTTTAAGCCATGAAAAGTTACTACAGGCTATTGAGCTTTTGGGCAAACGCGTAGCGCCGTTACTTAAAAGTTAATATTCATCGGGTTTAGTACCGTTCCGGTTTAAAGTTAAAAGACTTTGAATTGAGCAAACCGAAATTATGTTTTTAAAGTCTTCTGTTTGTTTTTCAACATCAACAATGCTTTCTCCGCTCTTATCTGTTGTGTTGCTTCTTGTTTGGCTGAACCTACCCAATCACAATAGC
>JBBRHI010000189.1:0-6072 GCA_038222995.1 Bacteroidia bacterium
CCTGCCAAAGTAGGAACCAATAATATTGTGAACGTCACACAAGGTACTGCCACGATTGATGGAATTACTAAAACAGTAAACTGGTACCAGTTTAAAATTCCTATCGCAGAATACGAAAAAGTAGTAGGCTCCATTGAAGGATTTAACTCCATTCGTTTTATGAGGGTTTTTATGAGAGGCTTTGATAAGCCGGTTGTTTGCCGTTTGGCGCGTTTTGAATTGGTAAGAAGCGACTGGAGAAGGTATCAATTCGATCTTCAAAAACCGGGAGAATACATTGCGAACGATGACAATTCAACAAGTTTTGACGTATCTGCCGTAAGTTTACAGGAAAATGGTGCTAAAACACCGGTTAACTATGTGATTCCCCCGGGCATTAATCAGCAACAAAATGTACAAACTACAAACCTTGTACTATTAAATGAACAAGCGTTAGCTTTAAAAGCCTGTAATTTAAAAGACGGAGACAGCCGCGCTATTTATAAAAATGTGGACCTTGATATACGTTCCTTTAAAAAACTGAGAATGTTTATGCATGCAGAACAACTGGGAACTGATGTGCTGCATGACGGCGATGTCACAGTATTTTTACGTATCGGGTCTGATTTTAATAACAACTATTATGAGTATGAAATTCCTGCTAAACTAACTCCAAAAGGATATTATGATCCTAATGATGATAATGCCAAATTAAATGTATGGCCCGCGGGTAATGAATTTGTTGTAGAGTTTGACGAGCTTACCGGTGCAAAAACAAGCAGGAATGCAGAGATTGGAACCGATTTGGTGGCGGCACAAAAACCTTTTACAAAAACATACGGAGGATATAATATTACTATTGTAGGTAACCCTAACCTTGCTACCATAAAAAGTATGATGATAGGCATACGGAACCCTAAAGACGACGGCGGTTTGCCAAGGTGCGCAGAGGTGTGGGTGAACGAGCTCCGCTTAACCGATTTTCAGAATAAGGGAGGTTGGGCCACAACAGGTCGTGTACAGGCTAAGTTGGCAGATTTTGGACAAGTTTCATTATCATCCACTTACAGTAAGCCATTTTTTGGAAGTATAGAAAAGAAAGTAAGCGAACGAAGCAGGGAGACAAATTTTCAGTGGGATGCGGCCTCTACATTTCAACTTGGTAAGTTTTTTCCTGTTAAATGGAAAGTGAATTTACCTGTATATTATGCTTACGGACAAACACGCATCACCCCTTTATATAACCCGTATGATCCCGATGTGAAAATTGATAATACCGCCATTGATTCTGAGGTAAAAAAACAAATTAAGGCAAACGCACAGGATGTAACCGTACGTAAAGGGTATAATTTTTCGAATGTAAGGATCGATGGGTTTAAAAAAGAGGGGAGAACACCTATGCCTTGGGATATTTCGAACTTCTCGGTAACTTACGCTTATAATGAGGTTACAAGGCATAATGTCAATATTGATCACAGTATCGTAAAATCATACAGAGGAGCCCTGTCTTATAATTACACTATTAACTCTAAGCCATGGGCGCCGTTTAAAAAATCAACGAATAAAATTATAAACAATAAATGGATGGCCCTGGTAAAAGAATTTAATGTAAATCCTTTGCCGAGCCGGTTTGGCTTTAACTCCGAAATAAACAGAAATTACAGTGAATTGCTCAATAGGGATATTACAAGTTTTTATACCGGAAGCGATGTCGTAACACAGGCCCAGTTTAATAAAACCTTTAATATGACCCGGAGCTACGATATGCAATGGGGGTTTACCAAAAATTTAAAATTTGATTTTACAGCAAATAACGATGCCAGGATTATAGAACCTCGTAATAAAATTCAAACACAAGAACAAAAAGATACAATTCTTAATAACATAAAAAAACTGGGAGAGACTGTAAACTACAGGCATCAATCTAATATAACATACCAGGTCCCTATTAATAAGATCCCCATCTTCGATTTTATGAATGCGAGCGTAAAATACAATACAACTTATACCTGGACAAGACGGCCTTTTGCACAGGAGGAAATAGGAAATACGATTCAAAATACAAATACAAAAGGCGGCAATGTGGCCTTAACGCTGCCCACTTTATATAATAAGATCCCTTATTTCCGGAAAATAAATACAGGGGTAACCGATAAAAAAGGAGGGAAAACGGTACCTGGTACTAAAGGCAGTGGAACCGATCCAAAAAAAGATTCTACAAAACAGGAAAATAGTTTTAAAGATATAGGGGAGTTTATTGCAAGAGGAATTATGATGGTGAAACAAGTTTCTTTTGCTTACACGGAGGCTGCAGGAACAGGTTTACCGGGCTTTATGCCAAGTTCACAATATTTAGGGATGGATAATAACAGCAGGTACAACAGTGCTCCGGGCTTTGGGTTTATAAGCGGATCAAACGACGGTATTTTGCAAAAGTCGATTAATAATGATTGGCTTACCAAAAATCCTAATCAAAGTTTACCATACACTACCACCAGTACAAAAAGCATTACTTATAGAGCAAATGTTGAGCCTCACGGAAGTTTAAAAATAGAATTAAACGGCACAAAAAGCAGCGGCTATAACAAATCTACGTATGTAAGATATGATACAAGCGGGGCTTCTGCTATATTAGATCCGAGTAATAAAGGCTATTTATTAGAGACACCTGTTTATAGCGGTAATTACAGTATTAGCGTATTTACACTCGGTAAGTCTTTTAAGGATAAAGGCAAAGGCGGTGAGTCTCCTTTGTTTGATGAATTTTTAGTAACCAGGATGGATATTGCCCAAAGGCTTGCTAAAAACACAACGTCAAGCGGCCTTCAATCTCCGGTGGGCGCCCCGGCTTATGTTGACGGTTACAGTACTACGCAGCAGGATGTTTTATTAGGAGCTTTTTATGAAACCTATACAGGCGGTAAAATAAAGAAAAGGCCGGATGTGGATCATATGCTGAAATTACCGCCTTTACCAAACTGGACCATTACATGGGACGGTATAGGTAAGTTGAAGCAAATGAAAAAGTATTTCCAATCGGTTACCGTGCGCCATGCTTACCGTTCTATTTATACTATAGGCAGTTATAATAATAACCTTCTGTATGTGGAAGGGCAGGGAACACGTGTTCCTGTGGATAATACGGCAAGCGGCGGCACTCCTAATTTTAATCCTAAATATGTGATCGGCGGTGCTACCATTACAGAGGCCTTTAGCCCTTTAGTAAAGTTTGATTTTAAATTTAATAAACCGGGCTTATTGGCAAACTTTGCTATCAATAAAGATAAAACGGTTAATTTAAATATAACGGGCCCGCAAATTATTGAAACAAAGGGCCATGAATATATCGTAGGTTTCGGGTACCGCTATCCCAAATTAAAAATTAAAGCCATCACCATTAAAGGTAAACCTTTGGAAAGTGATCTTAATTTAAAAGTCGATCTTTCCTACAGAAAAAACTTAACCATTATTCGTAGAATTGTAGATGAAATAAGCACCCCTACAGGCGGGCAAAACATCATCTCTTTAAAAACGGCACTCGATTACCAGTTAACCCCAAATATTAATTTAAGGTTATTTTATGACTGGATCAAAACAAGCCCTCAAACGTCTAACTCTTTTCCTACAGCTAATACCAATGCCGGTTTTAGTTTAAGATTCAACTTACAATAGTAATATATAAAATAGTGTGCCGGAAAATCTAAATCAAAAATTAAGCATGCAAGAGTTAGGACGCATGAATAAAGAGGAGTTTAAATTGACCGAAAAAAATAGGATCATACTTGTTTTAGACAATGTAAGAAGTTTAAACAATATCGGTTCAGCTTTCAGAACAGCCGATTCTTTTTTAATAGAAGCCATTTATTTATGCGGTGTAAGCGGAACCCCTCCCAACAAAGAAATAGAAAAAACGGCCTTGGGCGCTACGCAAACCGTCGTTTGGAAACACTTTAAAAGCACGAGCGAAGCCGTTGAACATTTAAGATCTGAAAATTATTTTATTGCCTCCGTTGAACAGGCAAAAAATTCAGTCATGCTGAATCAATTTTCAAAACCCGATAAACCGCTGGCTCTTATTTTCGGAAATGAAGTATACGGTGTGGAGCAGGCTATTATTGATGGCAGTGATGTATGCCTTGAAATTCCTCAATTTGGGACAAAACATTCATTAAACGTATCGGTATCAATCGGAATCGCACTTTGGGAAATGATGAGATAAGAAAAAAGATTGAAAAAGGAGTAAGATTAAAGATATAAGATTTGTGTTTCAGAAACACAATCTTTAATTTTACTTGTTAAATCTCCTGAGTCTCTGTCTTTTTATCTTTTCCGGCAAATAGTCCTTTCTCTCCCTTAATTCTTTTCAGTGCCTACCTAATGGTACCTGTTAAATACTTCCCAGCTTTCTAAATAAGCTTTTTGTAAAAGGGATTGGTCGAGGTTTAAAGGAATTTTATTCATATCGAAAAAATGCTCAAGGTCTTCAGTAGCTATATTTCCCGTAAGCTCTTCTGTTGCCATAGGGCAGCCGCCAAATCCGTGAATGGCTACATCAAAACGACGGCATCCGCTGTCATAAGCCGCTTTAATTTTTTCCTGAGCTTTTTCTTTTGTGGAATGTAAGTGAGCGCCAATTTCAACCCCTTTAAATTCAGGAATGATATTAGAAAAAAGATAAGAAATGTTTTCTTTATTAGATACACCAACCGTATCGGATAAAGCTAATATTTTAACCCCAAGGTCGCTGAGCTTTTTTGTCCAGTTAATTACAATATCGCTGTTCCATAAGTCACCGTAAGGGTTACCAAAAGCCATAGAAATATACACTACAAGTTCCTTATTATGCTTAACACTCAGGTTCTGTATTTCTTCCACACGCACCAGCGATTCAGCAATGCTTGAATTGGCATTACGTTGCTGGAATGTTTCTGAAATAGAAAACGGGAAACCTAAACAGCTGATTTCATCAAAGGCACAGGCATCTTCAGCACCGCGCGTATTGGCAATAATAGCCAATAATTTACTTTTAGTACCGGCTAAATTTAATTGCTTTAATACAGCAGCCGTATCTTGCATTTGAGGAATGGCTTTAGGCGATACAAAGCTTCCGAAGTCAATTGTATCAAACCCTACTTTTAATAAGGAACTAATATAATTTACTTTTGTTTCGGTTGGTATAAATTCTTTAATGCCTTGCATGGCATCACGGGGACATTCTATAATTTTCATAAAAAAATGTTATAAACGGTTTTTAATAATAGACTTATTTATTTTCTTAATTAATGCAGGGCCTTCATAAATAAAGCCTGTGTAAAGTTGTATCAAGTCGGCCCCTGCTTTTAATTTTTCAATAGCGTCTTCGGGGCTGTGTATTCCGCCAACGCCTATTACAGGAAACGCATTGTTTGATTTTGTTTTTAAGTAGGCAATTATTTCTGTGCTTCTTTTTGTTAAAGGTTTGCCGCTCAGGCCTCCCATGCCTATAGCCTCCAGTTCAGTTTTGGAATAGTTTAAGGGTTCCCGTGCTATAGTTGTATTTGTTGCCACAATGCCGTCAATTTTTGTAGAAGCCACAATATCAATAATGTCATCTAATTGTGAGTTGGTTAAGTCCGGCGCTATCTTTAACAATAACGGCTTGCGTTTTGTTTTAGAATTATTGATGTTTTGTAAATGATTTAACAAAGCGGTTAACGGTTCCTTATCCTGTAGTTCCCTTAAATTAGGCGTGTTGGGAGAGCTTACGTTTACCACAAAATAGTCTACCACGTCAAACAGTGCATTAAAGCAATATTCGTAATCTTTAATAGCGTCTTCATTAGGGGTAACTTTATTTTTACCGATGTTTCCTCCTATAATTACCGATGTTTTTTTGTTTTTTAAACGAATTGCCGCTGCATCTACGCCTTCATTATTAAATCCCATACGGTTAATAAGGGCCTCATTTTTAGGTAAACGAAATAACCTGGGCTTATCATTACCAGGTTGCGGTTTTGGGGTAACAGTCCCTATTTCTATAAACCCAAACCCTAAATTGGCCAGTTCATTAAACACTTTGGCATCTTTATCAAGCCCGGCGGCTAGCCCAACGGG
>JBBRHI010000190.1:0-6062 GCA_038222995.1 Bacteroidia bacterium
CACACCACCGATAATTATTTAGAGCAAACCGAATTTATTCAGTCGCAGCTATCCGATAATAATATTAAAGTAAAAGTAAGTGTGGATAAGCCTTCGGTGCTTCGCCAGGCGGTGGCGAGCTGTGATTATAATTTTTTTAAAAAATCGTGGGTGGGCGATTACGCGGATGAAGAAAACTTTATGAGCTTATTTTACAGTAAGAATTTTGCACCGATGGGCTCTAACTATACCCATTATAAAAATCCTGATTTTGATATATTATTTGAGAAAGTAATCCGTGAACAAAACCGAGAAGTAAAGAATGCCCTGTACCAAAAAATGGACCAGATGCTTATTGACGATGCCCCTATTGTACCGTTGTATTACGACCAGGTAATTCGTTTGGTAAGCAAGCACATTAGCGGGCTCACCACAAACCCTATGAACTTGCTCAACCTTAAAACGGTGAAGAAGGAAAACAAATAAACCTCCAAAGGGAACCGTGCGGTTGAGTTATTTTTTGCCGGCCCTTACAAAAAACAGTACCGAGAGCATGGCAAGTTGAAATATGCTTTTGTTACAAATTTACGGGAACAGGCAAGTTTTATCGGAAGCAACACCCCTAAATCTTCTTTAACTTATTTAACACTTTTAAAGCATATCCCCGTATTTTTTTTCGGCAGGTTACATTTTATCGTTTAACTTTAACGGCTTAAGCGGTTTTATTTGCTGAGGCGATAAACGATTCTTTTACAAATACATTAAAGACCAATACCTATGTGGAAATATTTTTCGGGAGTTTTACTGAGACATAAATTAGCTTTTACACTTGCCTTGCTGGCAGTAACAGGCTTTATGGCTTACGAAACCATGAAGATCGAACTCTCTTACGATTTTGCTAAGATTTTACCGGACGATGACAGTTCGTATGTAGAATACTTAAGGTTTAAGAAACAGTTTGGTGAAGACGGAAACGTAATGGTGATAGGCTTTGAGGATAAAAACCTGTTTCAACTTACTAAATTAAATGACTGGTACAGGCTTACAGACAGTGTAAAAGGCATACAGGGCATAAAAGGGGTAATGTCGGTTACCTCACTTTTTAATATTGTAAAAAACGACAGTTTAGAAAGGTTTGAATTTAAGCCTTTGCTCACACACAAATTTGCAAACCAACAAGAGGTAGACAGTTTTAAACATAAAATTTACAGCTTACCGTTTTATAAAGGTTTGATCTATAATAAAGAATCGGGCGCTAACTTAATGGCCATTACGTTTAACAAAAACGAGCTCAATTCGAAACGCCGCTTAACCATTGTAGATGATATTAAACGTGTAGCGGAGGCCTTTGCAAAAAAACACGAGGTGCAAATGCATTACTCGGGCATGCCTTACATTCGTTCGGCCATTATGAAAAAGGTATCGGGCGAAATGACCTTATTCCTTTTATTGGCGGTGCTTGTAACGGCTCTTGTATTGTGGGTATTTTTCCGGTCTTTATCTTCCGTGCTGTTTTCGGTGCTTGTAGTAGCCATAGGTGTGCTTTGGTCGGTAGGTATTTTACAATTGTTCGGTTATAAAATTACGGTGCTTACCGGGCTTATTCCGCCGCTTATTATGGTAATAGGCTTGCCCAACTGTGTATTCCTTATTAACAAATACCATAAGGAGTATGCCATGCACGGCAATAAAATAAAAGCATTGGCGCGTACCATACAAACTATAGGGGTAAGCTTATTTTTAGCAAACGTTACTACCGCTATCGGCTTTGGTGTATTGTATTTTACCAACAGTTCTTTATTGGTAGAGTTTGGCGTGGTAGCGGCCATAAGCGTTATGACTACGTATGTGATTACGTTGATCCTCATCCCTATTATCCTGAGCTTATTGGCAGTACCAAAACCAAAACATTTAAATCACCTGGAAGCCAAACGTATTAATGCCATATTAGACAGGGTAGACGGTTGGGTACAATATAAACGCCCGGCTATTTATATAAGCATTGCTATTATTACCGCTATTTGTTTTTGGGGCATGAGTAAAATGAATGTGGAAGGTTTTGTGGTAGATGATTTACCGCAGAACGATCCTATTTATACCGACTTAAAATTCTTTGAAAAAGATTTCAGGGGCGTATTGCCTTTTGAAATTTCGATTGACACTAAAAAGGAGAACGGCTTATTTGCCAATAACGCGAAAGCGCTTTATAAGATCCAGGCCTTGCAGCGTTTGTTTGCCGAAGACTCGATATTTTCAAGGCGGTTATCGATCGTGGAAGCCATTAAGTTTTCGAACCAGGCATTTAATAACGGGAACCCGAAATATTATAAACTGCCTTCTATCGATGATCTTAAAACCCTTTCAGAGTATTCTAAATCCGTAAAAGGCAAAAACCAAAATAACGTGCTGCAAACATTTATGGACAGCACCAAACGCATTACCCGTGTCAGCTTCCAGGTATCGGATATCGGTTCCAAAAAAATGAAATCCCTGGTAGATACCTTAAGGCCAAAAATAGATTCGATCTTTAATCCGAAGGATTATAAAGTAACCTTAACGGGGCATAGCTTGGTATTTTTAAAGAACAACGATTACCTGCTCTCCAATTTATATGAAAGCTTAATTATTGAAATACTTTTAATTGCCATTGTGGGCATGGCCTTATTCCGGTCGGTACGTATTATCTTATTATCGAAACTGCCCTGCTTAATTCCTTTGGTAATTACAGCCGGCGTGATGGGCTTTTTAGACATTCGCTTTAAACCCTCTACTATTTTAATATTCAGCATTGCCTTTGGGATAGCCTCCGACGGTACGGTTTATTTTTTAACCAAGTACCGGCAGGAACTTAAAAAAGGATTTACGGCGCCGCAGGCTATTTCGGTGGCAGTAAGGGAAACGGGTTTAAGCATGGTGTACACCAACATTATTTTATTTTTCGGGTTTATTATTTTTGCGGCTTCAAGCTTTGGCGGTACCGTGGCTATGGGCATTTTAGTATCGTTAACACTGATCGTATCTATGTGTACGAATTTAATTTTGTTACCGGCTATTTTATTATCCATCGATAACCGAAATACGAAAAAAGCCTTATTGGAAACGCCGCTGATAGAACTGCAAGAAGAGGATTTGCCGGATTAGAGAGTTCGCTTTGCATTGTTGTTATTACTTCGTTTAGATCTTCTCTAACTTTTTTTCTTAATGAAAAAAGCTACAAAAACATCAAGGACGAACACTAACTGCAAGCGGCCCCGCTCTTTCTTAACAGGCTTACAGTTCGCGCTGTTCGTCCAAAACAGCCGCACTATTACCAATGTATGATAGACGTAAGCACTATTTTAAATTTATAAATTACCATTTAATTCGTTTGCAAATGTGTATTTTAGTATAACGGAATATCATTTATGAAAGACATTACAAAACACTACAGCAACAAGGACATTACCATTGTATGGAAACCTGCCGCCTGTATCCACTCTACACTTTGCTGGAAAGGCGAAAAGGGATTAAAAGACGTATTTAACCCGATGGAAAAACCCTGGATAAAGCCGGAAGGCGCGGAGACAGGGCATATTATTGAACGCATTAAAAATTGTCCTTCGGGGGCTTTAAGCTTTTATTATAACGGCGAAACACCTACTGCCGTTAAAGAAGCTATAAAAGAACACGTTGTTGAAGTGCTGCCTAACGGCCCGTTGCTTGTACACGGGAGCATCCAATTAAAACATAACAACGCGCATGTGTCGTTAACAAATGAGGTTACGGCCTTTTGCCGGTGCGGGGCATCGGCCAATAAACCCTATTGCGACGGGTCGCACCACACGAGCGGCTTTAGCGGATAGGGGGCGCGTGCATTTTACTGAGGGAAGAGGAATGTGACCCTTCGCCTTTTGATTAAACGCATACACTTAAATACACTATTTAATTTTTCTGAACTATATTCCTTTTACCTTGTTTACACTTAAAACTTAACCACCACACTTATGAAACACTTTATTCTTATGATCATGGCATCCTCCCTCCTTTCATTTCAGGCCCTTACACAAGTAAAGCAGGTTAATTACGCCGACGGCCCCCAAAAACTGGTTGGCTTTGCAAGCGCACCAAAAGCAGGCGCTAAAGGCAAACCGGGCGTTTTAATATTACCGGCATGGATGGGAATTAACGACCACTTTAAACAAATTTCAGAAAAACTTTCGGCCTTAGGTTACAATGCCTTTGTAGCGGATATTTACGGGGAAGGCAATTACCCTAAAGATCAGAAAGAAGCGGGAGAAAAATCGGGGTATTATAAAAGCCATACCGACGATTACAAAAGAAGGATAAAACTGGCTATGGATGCGCTGATAAAACAAGGGGCTGATCCCAAAAATATTGCCGTAATAGGCTATTGTTTCGGCGGTGCAGGAGCATTGGAAACAGCAAGGGCTAACTTCGACGTAAAAGGAGTGGTTTCTTTTCACGGAAGCTATGGCAGGGACACCACAAAAGCCATGCAAGCCATTATGCCTAAAGTATTGGTATGCCACGGCGCGCTTGATCCTTACTCGCCTGCAGCACAATTAAAAGCGTTTCAAAAAGAAATGAATGACAGTAAAGCGGATTGGCAAATGATTTATTATGCCAACGCGGTACATTCGTTTACGGAGCCGGCGGCAGGCAATGATAACAGCAAAGGAGCAGCTTATAATGAAAAAGCAGATAAGCGTTCATGGCAGGCTATGAAGGACTTTTTGAAAGAGCTGTTCGGAGAATAATTTTTCTTACCGTACTTAGTGTGCATACCGTATAACAATAACATCCTGCATTTGATTTAGTGGCACTTTATGCTGTTATTTCTTTTTGCTTGAACAAAAAGATCATCACTAATAGGTATGTGAACAAGTGCGAACACCAACGTTAAGCGGCCTTACCCTTATTTAGCAGGCTTGTCTTTCGCGATGTAGTTTTAAAAAAAATTATTTAACCATTTTTTTAAAAGCTGTGATAGGATTTGATTTAACGGCATTAAATTATATATCTTTAGCTGCATGAAAAAGAATACACTTCTTACATTCCGGTTTTTCCTTCTTTTCTTCACACTCCATTCTTTTTGTTTTAAGTTAACCGCTTTTGCAGCGGAGCCGCCCGATACTGTATTTACGGGCATTTACATTACCAGCATCCATGATATTGATTTTAAACAAAAAGAGTATACCGTTAACTTATGGCTGTGGCTGAAATATAAAAATAAAGACTTCGATTTTTTACAGAACCTTGAAGTGCCGCAGGCCAAAACCGTTACAAAATCCTATTCAACATTAGATACTACGGGCGAGCGCATTTACATACTCATGAAACTGCAATGTGTGATGAAAGATTCGTGGAAGATCGATAATTTTCCGTTCGACAGCCAGAAGCTCCGTTTTGCGATTGAAAATTCACAGTTCGATTCTAAAACACTTGTTTTTATAGCAGATACCATGGGTAAACATTACGACCCTAAGTTTACGCTGAATGGTTGGGACATTAGCGGCTTTACAATTAAAACGGGGAACAAGGCTTATGAAACAGCCTTTGGCGACCCGGAGCTGAGCAAACCGCATTCGGAATACAGCAGCTTTAAAATAACCATGGAACTCAGCCGAAAAGCGATGGGCTTATTCTGGAAAATGTTTATAGGAATGTATATTGCCTTTTTGATTGCGTTTGTGTGCTTTTTTATTCATGCCGAAAGTGTGGAAGCCCGATTTGGTTTAGGCGTGGGAGCTTTGTTTGCCGCGGTAGGTAATAAGTATGTGATCGACTCCTCTTTACCGGAGTCTAAAACGTTTACCTTAGTTGACAGCCTGCACGGCATTACGCTGCTTTTTATTTTCGGGATCATTGTCTCAAACATTTACACCTTGCACCTCGTTAAAAAAGACATTCCTAAAAGCGCCGGCAGGTTCGATAAACTGGCCTGGAAGATTTGCCTAACGGCCTATGTGCTTTTAAATGTTTACTTTATATATGAGGCTTGCCACGGGAGCTAGGTCTTGTTAAAACGAGAGGAGTTTACAGCAAGCCCCGGTAAATTAAGGAGCTGCGCCTTAGGCCCTTCT
>JBBRHI010000191.1:0-6058 GCA_038222995.1 Bacteroidia bacterium
TTATCCATAATATTGAGCCTTGCCGTAAAGTTAACTATTTTTTCCGCATAATTATTCTCGTACATTTTAACATAAAGCCTTTTCTTAACTTTATAGGCAATATCCAGCAACCCTATACTCGCTCCGCCTTTTGCCGTAAGCAGCTTATTTTTTGTAACGGTTTCATTATACTTTGCTTTAATGTTTAGAGCGGGCAATTCATTAAAAAAGTTTAATAGTATAGAATGGTCGTAAACACATAACCGGTTACCGCTCATTATTAACAGCTTACCTTTATTTAAAGCTATAATGATAAAACCTGTCGGTATCGCTTCATTAAAACTTATTAATGCATGCCGCTTAATATTTTCCAGTAATTCCGTCGTAATAGAATATATTTTTTTAAAAGTTGGGTAAGAAATTAATGGATTTGCTTTGAGCGCTTTAATTTCATTTAACAATAAGTTAATGAATTCTTGATTTACGCTCCCAAATTTAGCGATCAAAACCGTTTGACCACTTGTAAGGTTTATATAAATATCGTCTATGTTCTGATGCATTATAGTTTAATGGCAAGAAGTGTTATATCATCAATTCTTTCTGCATTTTTACACCATTCATAAATGGTTTCCTCAATTTTTATTTTTTGTTCGTCAAATGAAAGATGCTGTAAAGACTCCAGCAAATGGACGAGTTTTTTTTCAGTAAACCTTTTATTCAAGTCTCCCCCCTTCATATCAACTATTCCGTCAGTAAATATATAAAATACGTCTTCATTCGTTAACGGAATTTCGCGCGCCCCGCTTGAATAAGTGGCGGGAAGTTTACCGCCGATATTATAAGAATCGAACTTATATTTAGTGAACCCGGTATTATGAAAGCCTATCATTACAGCTCCCGACCCGCCTAATGTAACACTGTTCCTAACTTTATCAATATACATAACACTCAAATCTATTCCAATGCTCACCAGCGATTCCGATTCGTAATACTTATTAAATTCAGTTCTTAATTTTTTGATAAGCTCATCCGGATCATTCAACTCTTGAAGGCTCGGGTATATTTTGTTTAACGCTTCTATTGCCAATACACTTATTAATGCTCCCGGCACGCCATGGCCTGTGCAATCGCCCACAACCACAAGTAAATTGTCGCCTATTTTTTGTGTCCAATAAAAATCGCCCCCGATCACATCTTTAGGCTCATAAATAACAAAAGACTGTTTAAAATATGTATTAAACCGGTTGTGATGCGCCAATAAGGTTGTTTGTATGCTTTTAGAATAGTTTATACTGTCTGTAATTGATTTATTTTTTATTTCCAACAATTGATGCTGGTTTTGAATTTGGACATTTTGTTTTTCTATAATTTTGTTTTGTTTTTGTGTAAGCTTAAGCCGTTTATAAAAAATAAATGAAAAACCGGCAATAATAATACATATCAAAAATATAACGATGGAAATAAATGTTTGCTTTTGCCTTTTTTCAAGCTCCACAGCTAATTTTAAATCGTTTTTATTTTTTTCATCCAATTGTTTTTTATCTAAATAAAACGTAATCTGTTTAACTTCCGTCTTTACTTTTATTGTTTCATTTACCTCACTATCCTGTACTGCTGTATATTTCTTATACGCTTCTAATGCCAATTTATAATTGCCTGTTTGAATATAATACGTATGCAGGTACTTTAAATAATCGGCATATTCATACGTATTAACATGCTTTACATTTTGAATAACAGGAATAAGTGCTTTAGCCTCACCGAGCTTTTTTGTTGTAAGCAGAAGTTTAAATTTTATTTTATAATAATGAAAATAATTTGAACTACCGGGTTGGTTTTTTAAATTATTCAATGCCAAGTTCAGGTACTCTTCTACCTTTTGTAAATTTCGTTTTGTAAAGTACATCTCGGCAATGTTGGTATACCTTACTGCCAACATTAACGTGTCATTGTTTTTCCGTGCAATGTTTATGGCCAGGTTATAATAATAAATAGCTTTATCATAATCACGCAAGGCATAATAAGCTCCGGCAATATTATTGTAATCGTTGGTAAGGTAATCTTGATTCCCTATTTTTTTATCAATGTAAATACTTTTCAAAAGGTATTTTTCTGAAAGATCATTTTTACCGATCCTTATATAGGCTGTAGCGATGGTATTATAATCTGACGATAAGAGTTCATTAAAATTAACTGTTGTATCCGGTTTTGCTTCAAGTAATGTAATGGAGTTTAAAATATAGTTGATCGTTTCAATATAATTATTGGTATATGTAAAATGGTAAAAACCGATATTATAAAGCGCCCTTGCCTTTTCAATAGTATAATACGGCACACTGATCTTATGATTGGTATAAGCCTTTTCTAAAACACGGAGGCTTTGATTCGCATAATCATCGATTTGGCTTTCATCACAAATTTCTGCTATTTGCATGAGCACACTTATTTTAACAGAATCGTTAGTTGTTTTTGTTAAACTAGTTTTAAGTGAATCTAGTTCTTCCGCATAAGTACTTTGAAGAAAAAAACACGTAAAAGCAAAACTCAGGATTATTCTAAAGCTTTTATTTCTTTTTAATGAACCCATGCTAATCATTCATTAAATATATCTTAAAATTTAAAATATACCTAGCGATGCAACAACTCCCTTGGACGTATTAAATTATTTTCCAAATACAATATAAGAAACTGAAAAGTCATAAAAAAAGTCCGCACTAACCGTACGGACTTCCCTATAAAATCTAAATAAAATTATTCTGCTAAAACAATCACATTGTTCTTAAACACTTCCACTACACCGCCTTTAACAAGAAATTGGTGAGGTGTATTGTTATCTTCGATCAATTCAATAGTACCGTTTTTTAACGTAGCGATCATTGCCGCGTGGTTATTTAAAACACCGAAAGAGCCTTCGGAACCCGGAAAAACCGCAGACTTCACGTGTCCTTCAAACAATTTTTTATCGGGGGTAATAATTTCTAGTTTCATAATCAAAAGATTTGAGAGCTAAGATAAGAGATGTGTGAGATAACGTAATCTCATATCTCCCGGCTTAAATCTTATTTTGTGTCTGATAATATTTTTTTACCTTTTTCAATGGCTTCTTCAATAGAACCCACTAAATTAAACGCTGCTTCCGGATACTCATCCACTTTACCGTCTAAGATCATGTTAAATCCTTTAATGGTTTCTTCGATCGGAACCAATACCCCTTTTAAACCGGTAAATTGTTCTGCTACGTGAAAAGGCTGAGATAAGAAACGTTGTACACGACGCGCACGGTGAACCGTTAATTTATCTTCTTCGCTTAACTCGTCCATACCTAAGATGGCGATGATATCCTGTAATTCTTTATAACGCTGTAATGTTAATTTAACACGTTGAGCACAGTTGTAATGCGCTTCCCCGATTACGGAAGGCGTTAAAATCCTTGAAGTTGAATCCAACGGATCAACCGCCGGGTAAATACCTAACTCGGCAATTTTACGGCTTAGTACGGTTGTAGCATCTAAGTGAGCAAAGGTTGTAGCCGGAGCAGGATCGGTTAAGTCATCCGCAGGTACATAAACCGCTTGTACTGATGTAATAGATCCTTTTTTGGTTGAGGTAATACGCTCCTGCATGGCACCCATTTCAGACGCTAATGTTGGCTGGTAACCTACCGCTGAAGGCATACGGCCCAATAAGGCAGATACCTCGGCGCCGGCTTGCGTAAAACGGAAGATGTTATCAACGAAGAATAAGATGTCACGGCCCGGACCTGTTCCGTCTCCGTCGCGGAAATATTCCGCCATCGTTAATCCTGATAAAGCTACACGGGCACGAGCTCCGGGAGGCTCATTCATTTGTCCGAAAACAAGGGTTGCTTTTGAATCTTCTAAAGCTTTAAGATCTACTTTCGTAAGGTCCCAGCCGCCTTTTTCCATATCATGTTTAAACGCATCACCGTATTTAATAACGTCTGATTCGATAAACTCTCTTAATAAGTCATTTCCTTCACGCGTACGTTCACCAACACCCGCAAATACCGATAAACCGGCGTATGCTTTAGCGATGTTGTTTACCAATTCCATAATTAATACGGTTTTACCAACACCGGCACCGCCAAATAAACCAATTTTACCGCCTTTTGAATATGGCTCAATTAAGTCAATTACTTTAATACCTGTAAATAATACTTCTGATGAAGTAGAAAGGTCCTCGAAACGAGGAGCCGGGCGATGAATAGATACGCCGTCGTCTTTTTTAACCGTGTTGATACCGTCGATGGCATCTCCTACTACATTAAATAAACGTCCTTTTACTTTATCGCCGATAGGCATTTTTATGGGGGAACCCGTCATGTTTACCTGCATACCGCGGCATAATCCGTCGGTGCTGTCCATGGAAATGGCACGAACCGTATCTTCTCCTATATGTTTTTGAACCTCAAGGATCAAGGGAGTTGTGCCTTCGCGAACAATTTCCAATGCGTCAAGAATACTTGGCAGTTTTCCGCCGTTTAAATCAAAACTAACGTCCACTACGGGACCAATAACTTGAGCAATTTTACCGGATTGGTTAGACATGTTATGTGTGTTTTTTAAATTCGGGTGCAAATGTATGGGTTTTACTTAAAAATGCAAAGTTAAAAATTGATTTTGGTCGAATAAAATACGTGATTTATTCACAATTTAAGGAGGGTTGTTAAAAGCGAGCAGGAAGAGAGAAAAGGGATAAAAGAGACTGAAGGGATGAAAGGACTTGTATTAGTTTTTACGCTGCAGCAGATCAACTACCAATTCAGGCGGCCGGCCTATAACGGCTTTGTAACCGTCAATCACAATTGGCCTTTCAATTAGGATAGGGTTTTCTATCAATAGCTGAATCCATTCTTCATTGGCAAAGGTTTTATGTTTAAATTTTTTTAAATACAGCGGTTCTTTTTTACGCACTATATCAAATGCCTTCAGCCCCAGCTTAGCCAAAATGTTCTTCAATTCTTTTTTAGTAATGGATTTCTTTAAATATTCTACAATTTCAATTTCACAACTCTCTCCTTCCAACAAATGCAGGGCTTCTCTGCACTTGCTGCAACGAGGGTTGTAGAGTATCTGCACTTTTTTCATTAGTTTATTTTATTTGAACGCGGATCTAACGGATTGAACTGTTCTGTACTTGATTATATTTAATTCGTTTATCCGCTCAATCTGTATAATTACGTGTTCTATTTTATAAAGGTATACCATTTTTAATTTTCTATGCGATCCATGTACCTATGTGGTTAATGCATTACTTTCTTCTTCCCTGACTCATTAAATATGTTTTAAGCAGTTCATCAATGTTACCGTCCAATACACTTTCCGCATCTGTTATTTTTAATTCGGTACGGTGATCGTTCACCATTTTATAAGGATGTAATACGTAACTGCGAATTTGGGAACCCCACTCTATCTTCATCTTTCCGTCTTCCACTAAATCACGCGCCTCATTGCGTTTACGCATTTCCAATTCATATAATTGTGAACGTAACATCTGCATGGCCCTTTCTTTATTTCCTAATTGTGATCTGTCTACCTGGCAAACTACCACAATACCGGTGGGTTTATGTGTTAACTGAACTTTAGTTTCTACTTTGTTTACGTTTTGCCCGCCTGCGCCGCCACTGCGTGACGTATGAATTTCAATATCGTTCGGGTGAATGTTTATTTCTATCGTATCATCCACTACCGGGTATACGTATACCGAAGCAAAAGAAGTATGCCGCTTAGCGTTAGAGTCGAACGGACTAATGCGCACCAAGCGGTGTACGCCGTTCTCTCCTTTTAAATTCCCGTAAGCGTAATCCCCGTCAATTTGTATAGATACTGATTTGATCCCTGCTACATCGCCGTCGTTTAAATCGAGCTCTGTTAATTTATAGCCGCCTTTTTCTGCCCACATGGTATACATACGCATCAGCATGGCAGCCCAATCACAACTTTCCGTACCGCCGGCACCGGCATTAATCTGTAATACGCAGCTTAAAATATCATCAGGAGCGTTGAGCATATTTTTAAACTCCACGTCATCCAGTATTTTCATAACGGCTTGGTACTGC